>CADFRV010000077.1 GCA_902836725.1 Muribaculaceae bacterium | reverse complement strand
TCTATTCCCAGTTATTAAGAAACTTTTTATTTGATTATTTGTTACAAGACTTAATTACTCTTATCTTTGTACCGGAAATTAATCAACCTTTTCACTGCAAATATAGATTGTACATTTTTGATGTCCAATCTTAGTTGACTTTACTTCCATAATTTCCTCTCGACCTCTCTCTCCTTTTTTTACTTTATCATAATTGTATAGAGGAAGATGAATCAGCCATCCGGATCGATCCGGATGGCTGATTTCATTTATATCGATACATAATTGACAGGCGCTGTGCCAGCAAATGGCCGACACAGCGCCTGTATTAATTAGGATGGCAGGCGACTAAACCCGCTTGCCATGAAGGATCAGTCTTTAACTACGAGCTTGCATACTGTCTGACCGGCCTTTACAACATATACACCGGCGCTTACGCTGATTTCAGTGACAGCGCTGCCGGGAGCATTGTAGATGAGTTTGCCGTCAACCGACGATACGGTGACAGTAATGCCCTCACAACCAGTCACGACTATCATGCCGTCCACAGCCTTGATGGTGATGTTTCCGGCCAGTGTCTCTTCCAATGAAGAGGTCTCGGCTTTTGCGACATTAGATCCGCCTGATTCACCCTGCTCATACACAGCGGTTACCACCCATGAGTGGTTGTCGGGATCGGAAACATTGTCGATGAATTCCGTTCCGGTGACAGGTGTGGAGTTGATACGCTCGCCGTCACGGTATACATTGTATCCGGAGAGCACGAGGTTATGCGATGACAGCGGCATATATGTGACATCGTCTACCATGAGCATGAACGAGTTGGTGGCATGGGAGCGGATAGCGAAATATCGTGCGCCCTGCGGGAGAGCCGCCTCATAAAGTGTCCATGTGCCGGGTACGGCCTCCACATCGAGATCGGTTGCAACGAAGTCGGCGGGATCGAGCGAGCCGGTGGAATAAAGTACCTGGATTGCTTCGGGGTAGTCGGCACCGTAGCTACGTGCATAGAAGGATATGGTCTGTGCGTCGCCGCTCAGTTCGGGCGAGATAGCCCAGTCGTCGGTTGTGCCGTTGTCAAATCGTGCGAAAGCTGCGAGATACTGTTTGCCGGAGTGTGCGGCCAGAGGTCTGTTACCCTCGAAAATACCGGTAGCGCTGAATGTGAAGAAGGAAGCCAGGGTCTTTCCTGGATCGATGCCGGGCAATTCCACCTCACCGAAACCGCAGACAGCGGCTCTGTCAAGGTCGCGCATCGCCCATCCGTCTGCATAATGGCTCCATGCCGGCGTGCTCTCGAAGTCATCGGTGACAGCAGCGGCAGGATCGGCGGCAAGCACAGGCGCATCCCAACTGAGTTCCACTCCGGTCTCCGACTTGATGGCAGCAAGGCTGGAGGGAGCCGGTTTTGTAGATACCATCGGTATGACAGTCGCCACAGCCGACTCGTTGTTGTCGGTGATCTCGTCGTCGGGATGTATGACGATTGCCTTGAAGTCTATCGGTTCTGTGGCAAGAGCGCTCATCTCCACAGTGAATTCCACAGTGCCTTTGCCGGTGGCCTCGATGGTCTCGTCGTCGGCAGTGTCGTAGAGCACATCATCGGCATACAGTTCTACATTGAATCCGGCAGCGGTTTCCGATCCGTTGTTTGCCAGATCCACGGAGATTTTGAACTTCTCGCCTGTTCTCACATGTACAGGAGCTGTGATGCCGGAAACCTCAAGATCGACACCGGTAAGATCCTCTACACTCAGATTGTCTATATAAGTGGTAATATAGGGACGTGCGGATGTGGTGGCTGTAAAACGGAGGCATACATCGGAACCGGCATATGCGTTCAGCGGCACAATCACTTCATGCCATCCTCTGTCGGCGCCAAGCTCTACCACGGTTTTTGAAAGCACGTCGGTCCATTCGCTGCCGTCAGTGCTTACCGCCACTACCAGCTTGTTGAGATCAAGGCCGGCATCATCGGGAGTGTAGCTGTAGAAACGGAGTGCAGGGGCTTTCATATCCTTGAGGCTGATCTTGCCAGTCGTCATGGATCCGCAATAATCGGAGAAATACCCGTTCATTACCATGAATCCGCCGTCGCCGTCAGCAGCCACAGCCTCCTCATCGTCGGTCTGTATGGCCCAGTTGCCGTAGTTGATACGTTCGGTGGTATAGATTGTCGACGCTTCGCCGCCGGCATAAGATTCATGGAACTCCTCGTAGGGTGTTCCTGCAGCAATCGAAAAAGTGAGGGTCTTCCCGCTCTCCCCGCCGTCAGTCACAGCAGCCACTGAGTACTGCACAAACTTCTGCGCCCCCTCTTCTACGGCCTGGAATACATAAGGGATTTCGGTTATATTTTCAGCCAGGGGATCTCCATAACTGTTGGCATCGTAAATATTGTAACGTACCTTGTCGGGGTTTATGGCATTGCCGTCTGCCGAGAGCGCCACTTTTTCCCATGAAAGCGAGATCACGCCGTCGGCGGTCTCCCTGATGGTAACTGATGCAGGCGCGGCGGCCACCGGTGTTCCTATAAATGCAGTCACTGTGGCTGCTTCTCCCACACTGGCACCGCAGTATGCCACTGCCGAGTACACAAATTCTCCACCGGCCTCAAGCTCATCCTCATATGTAAGCAGGGCGCCGGGAGCGGGATTCTCGAAAGTCTTTATCAGCAGACCGCCTCGGCTAAGCTCGATTTTATCCACAGATGCCACGGCATTACCAGCCATATCAAGAAGAGGAGCTTTCAAAGACACGGTAGCCTTGTATTCACCGTCGGGAGAGGGAGTCACCGTAAGTTCGTCGGGATGTGCCGGCGCACCTGCGCTTATGCCATCCTCCACCATGATCTCACAAACCTCGAGATTGTACATATCAGCATCGGAAACTCCGTGCAGGCCAAGATGATACGTACCGGAAACCGTCGGTTTGATAAATCCGCCGAGTGTCACGAAGTCTCCTCCGAGAGTAGTCGGTTCCACAAGGTCATTAGTCATGTCGGCAACCGCTGTGCCAGCACCCCATTTTGCCTCGATCTTCTCGGGATAACGCGGGTTGGAGCTGCGGGCCTTGAAAGACGCATAATACATCTTTCCGCTCTCCAGATTCATGGGAGGTGAAATCAGCCAGTCATCCATTGCCACAGATCCATATCTTACTCTTACAAGATTTGAGTAATATTCCCAGCTCTTGCCATCGCCGTTAGCATCTATGACAGTGAAAAAGCCTATGGAAGCATCGGACTGGAAATTCTCGGTCCATGGGAGCTGTGCCATACCGCACACCACTTTATTGGATTCACTTCCGTCTGATACCTGTCCATGGTTGTCGGCGGTGACCACATAGCTGAATGCAGCCATGCCGGCAGATGCGTCAGGAGTATCCTCCACAGAAGTAGCGGTTATGTTCTCTGCTACCACCACATCGCCGGGAAGGCGTTTTACAGTATACCTCACTGCGGCGGCATCCACATATCCTCCATCTACCGAAGCGGTGACCGGGCTCCATGTGACACTCACCTTACCTGCGACATTTTCCGCAGACAGCCCTTCAGGAGCTGCCGGAGTGCCGAAGCCTACGAATTTTTCCAATGTAACTTTCGGCGAAGAGCCCTTGTCATTTGCCACTGACACGGTGAATTCATAATTTCCGCGCCCGGCCACAGTGACGTCTGCTGTGACGGAAGCGCCGAAAGAGGTTTCACCGGTTTTGATCTCCACTCCGTTCGAGAGAATGGTATAGGTAAGATTTCCAGAGGCGGGAGTGCCGTCGTAAAGTGCCACAGGCGCTTTGAAGGTCAGCTTGCCTGTAAGCGAGCCTCCGTCGAAGGCTGCGGCAAGGTCGGTCACTGCTGCAGGCGCGTCATCCTCGGCGGGAGGCGTCGGCACATACAGTCCTACCACCTGCTGCCTTCCTGTAAAATCCATCACCTTTGTCGCCACACCGGTGGTAAGGTCCACCTCACACATGAAGGTATTGTCATCGCCGGTACCGACAGTCCAGAACATGCGTCCGCTGCGGGGATCAATGGTGGCCGAACCGGTGAGAAGAGGAAGCTGCCCGGTCTCGCCGATCAGAGTCGTCTCACCTGTAAGACGGTCTATCTTGTGAAGCGATGAGGAGTTTACTGTAGCCGATGTTCCCACAATTACCACATCAGAAGAGATGGCATACATGTCGCCGGAAGGCGCGGCGGCAATAGCCACCCATGTGCCGTCCATCTCTTTGATGGGAGTTACAGTCTCGCCCGACTGATCATAGGATATAGTACCGAAAACCATACCGGTATTTTTCTCGTTCGAGAAGAAACCGTAGATCTTGTCATCATAAGGATTGTGTGTGAGATCATAAGGAAGGGCCGTCAGCTTAGGATAATTTGTCCATAACTTTTTGCCATCCTCCATCGAGTAGGCATCCACATACACGATGGCGCCATACTGGGCGTTGCATCTGGTAGCGTAATATGTGTCGCCACTCAATATACCCCCGTAGAATGTGGCATAACCTGGATCCATTGCAATATCCATTGTCCACTCGCCATCGGAGGATGTAGGCAATGTCCATAGACCGGTGGGATCTGAATTGGCAGACGAGACAACCATGCCTTTCATCTGCGGGATTACCGGCGGAGTTTCGGCCGCCAATGACGGAAATGAAATTCCTGCGGCAACCACTGCCGCCATAAGATTAAAAAACTTCGTCATTGTAAAATTTAAAATAAATAATTTTCATCTGATCTGCCCTGTGGGCATTCTGTCGTTCTATCAGACAGCAAGAAATGACATAACCCGACAAATGTACAACTTTGCAGTGAATATATCGACATTACGGCATAAAAATCGGGGTGCCGGACAACATGATGCCATCTGGAAAAGTACGGCTCTGCAATACAGGAAGTCAACCTGTCAATGACGGCGCAGCACGCGAGGCCACAGTCTGCGCAGACGCAAAAGCTGACGGTGGATAGTGGATGAGGCTATCACCATTGTAACCCCCGCTATTATCAGCAGAAGCCCCGTGCAGATGCGGGCAGTGAAAGGCTCGCCGAAAACAGTCACGCCGAAAAACACGGCAGTCACAGGCTCCAGGGCGCCAAGAATAGCAGTCGGCGTGGATCCGATATATTGTATGGCGCGTGTGGTGCACAGAAGAGACACGGCTGTCGGAAATACCGCAAGCGATACCACATTGACCCACAGCCACCCCGAGGAGGGGAAACGCAACCCACCGTTGAGCGGCACATATACCGCGAAGAGCATCCATCCGAAAAGGAGCACATAGAATGTCACCTTTACCGTAGGCATATGGTTGAGCCCCGAACGGCTGACATAAACCAGATAGACCGCGTAGGCCAGCGATGAGGCAAATACCATCAGTGTGCCTTTCACACTCAAGGTAGCATTGCCGTCCCCCTGATACAGCAATCCGATCCCACCAAGAGCCATGACAATGCTCAGCGCTGTGACCCATCCGAGCTTTTCATGAAACACGCATCCCATAATCACCGCCACCATTATCGGGTATACAAAAAGCAGACTCGAGGCTATCCCGGCATCCATATAGTTGTAGCTAAGGAAAAGCCACAGCGACGACAACGCCATAAGAATACCCATGGCCGCAAGCATCACCGCGCTCTTGCCGTTCACGCTGAAACCACGACCGCGCCATCTGATCATCGCCCCAAGCACGGGGAGAGCCAGCAGATATCTGAAAAACAACACCGACCCCGCATCCATGCCCCCCTCATACAAAGGAAGAGCGAACAGAGGATTCATGCCGTATGTAGCTGCTGCCACTATCCCGAGGGCATAGCCCTTCACCTTCTCGCTTACCATAGACCTGTTTACCGCTGATGCCGGTATCTAATATTCATTTTTTCACTGGAACGACGCACTTGATAAAAAAGTCCGTTTACATAGCTGGATCTGCAAAACAAATCAGTCAGATAATTAAAAAGAAGAGGACAGCCGGGAACGATACAGACCGACAGACCGACTTCTGAAGAAATGAATACTTTCCAGAAACAGTACTTTTCCGAAAACAAAGGTAGTGAACATTTACGCCAAAACTTCCTATTATACATAATTTAACCGCTATTATACCGCAGACAATCCGGTTATCTTTTATAATTCAGGGAAGTTAGGCGGATTTCCGGCGGTTTTTGTATCTTTGTCAGATAAAACGGCGAAGTTCCTGTGTTATAACTCTGATAACTTGATTCTATTAACGCTGAGTGCAATAACGCACCCGACACACCGCTTACCCCATTACAGCACAAAATGAAAGATCTGATCATAAGCAAATAGACCACCGAACGCACCATTCTCGTGGGGCTTGTAACCCAGAGACAGAGCGAGACAAAGGTGGAGGAGTACCTCGACGAACTGGAGTTTCTGGCCGATACGGCCGGCGCGCAGGTTGTGCGCCGGTTCACACAGAAGCTCGACTACCCCAACCCGCGCACTTTCGTGGGACAGGGAAAACTCGCGGAAATAAAGGAATATGTGGAGAAAAACGAAATCGGAATGGTGATTTTCGACGACGATCTATCCACCAAACAGATAGCCAACATTGAGAAGGAGCTGCAGGTGAAGATTCTCGACCGCTCGAGCCTTATACTCGACATCTTCGCCAAACGCGCCCAGACCGCTACGGCGAAGACACAGGTGGAGCTGGCACAATACCAGTACCTTCTCCCGCGACTTACCCGCATGTGGACCCACCTCGAGCGACAGCGCGGCGGCATCGGCATGCGCGGCCCCGGCGAGACACAGATCGAGACCGACCGCCGTATCATCCTGCGCCGCATATCGCTGCTCAAGGAGGAGCTGCGCGATATCGACCGCCAGAAGACGCTACAGCGCAAGAACCGCGGACAGCTCACGCGTGTGGCGCTCGTAGGCTATACCAACGTAGGGAAATCAACCCTGATGAACCTGCTGAGCAAGAGCGACGTGTTCGCCGAGAACAAGCTTTTCGCCACACTCGACACCACTGTGCGCAAGGTGACCATCGAGAACCTCCCCTTCCTGCTCACCGACACCGTAGGGTTCATACGCAAACTCCCCACACACCTTGTGGAATCGTTCAAATCCACGCTCGACGAGGTGCGCGACGCCGACCTGCTGGTACACGTAGTGGACATAAGCCATCCCCAGTTCGAGGAACAGATAGAGGTGGTGAACAAGACACTCGCCGAGGTCTGCGGATCAGCTGACAAACCCATGATCATGGTGTTCAACAAGATCGACGCATACAGCCATGTGCCCAAGGATGAAGATGACCTCACACCGCGCACGGCACGCAACATCCCTCTGGAAGAACTGAAAGCCACATGGATGAACCGCCTCGATCCGGGCAACTGCGTGTTTGTATCGGCGAAAAAAGGTACCAACATCGACGAGCTCAAGCAGATGCTCTACGACAAGGCACGCGAGATACACACCCAACGATTCCCGTACAACGACTTCCTTTACCAGAAATATGATGACGAAGGACAATCAGACGACTTCACGACCGGATTGCCCGGAGAGAACGGATAACGGCCGCATGCAGTGGAGCCGCCTCATATGCGACAAGCGTTTCGGAATGGAGGATTACCACTCCCCCAATCCCGCGGGCGGCACACGGTCTGACTTCCAGCGCGATTTCGACCGCCTGGTATTTTCATCCCCTTTCCGCCGCCTGCAGAACAAGACGCAGGTGTTTCCGCTCCCCGGAAGCGTATTCGTGCACAACCGTCTTACCCACAGCATGGAGGTGGCCTCGGTAGGGCGCTCCATGGCCAACGAGATAGCACGCGCCATACAGCCGCGTTACAAAGACACCCCCAATGAAAAAGCCCTCGACTCCATCGGGGAGATTGTGGCCGCGGCATGTCTGGCACACGATCTGGGTAATCCCCCCTTCGGCCACTCCGGTGAGAAAGCCATATCCACCTTCTTTTCGGAGGGCGCGGGCGCCGACCTGCAGTATGAGCTTACCCCCGAGCAATGGGCCGATCTGGTGCATTTCGAGGGGAACGCCAACGCCCTGCGCCTGCTCACGCACCAGTTTCACGGCCGGCGCCGCGGTGGCTTCGCCATGACATACTCCATGCTCGCGTCCATCGTAAAATACCCCTACAGCTCCACCCTGGCAGGCACACGCAACAAGTTCGGTTTTTTCACATCCGAGCAGGAGACTTTCCGACTTATCGCCGATGAACTGGGGCTTATATGCAAGGAGGATCGCGACGGACGCCTCAGTTATGCGCGCCACCCGCTTGTCTACATCGTGGAAGCCGCCGACGACATCTGCTATGAGGTGATGGATATCGAGGACGCCCACAAACTCAAGATACTCTCCACCCTGGAGGTGAAAGAACTCTTCCTCGGATTTTTCGACGAGGCGAAACAAGAGCGTTGCAAGATGGTGATGGAACGCATAACCGATCCCAACGAACAGATAGCATATCTGCGGTCGGGAGTGATAGGCCTGCTCGTGCAGCGCTGCGCGGAGGCTTTCGCCGACAACGAGGATGCCATAATGCGCGGCACACTCCCGGGACATCTGCTCGACATGGTTCCGGAGAGGGAACGCTCCGCCTATGGCCGCTGCAACGAACTGTCGTGGAGCAAGATTTACCAGTCTTCCGACGTTGTGAACATAGAACTTGCCGGCAACAGCATCATCACCTTCCTGCTTGAGAAGCTGATACATGCCGTGCGCCATCCGCAGCTCAACTACTCGAGGTTACTTCTGTCGCAGATGCCGCAGCAGTACGAGGTGCGCACACCGGGGCTTTTTCCGAAGATACAGGCCGTGCTCGACCATGTCTCCGCCATGACCGACGTATATGCACTCGATCTCTTCCGCAAGCTCAACGGCCTGTCGCTCCCTGCGGTATGACACAGTGCTCCGCATCATCTTTTTACCGAATCACCCATCTATCATGTCCCTATTGAAAAAATCTCTTTTCTTCCTTATACTCCTGTTGTTTCCGCTCATAACAGTGGCCATGACACCACGCGAAGTGGAAAACGTGCACCGCGCAGACCGCACGAGGTTTGTCACCGACCATGCGGGAGTGCTTTCCGTCACCGCACGCCAGCGGGCAGATTCACTGCTGGCCGACATGTGGCGCCAGTCATCGGCCGAACCTGTAGTGGTGATTGTGCCTGATCTCTCAGGCGCCGACGTAGATGACTACGCCACCGAACTGTTCTCCCTCTGGGGCATAGGCAAAAAAGACATGGACAACGGTGTGCTCATGCTTATCTCCATCAACGACCGGCGTGCCGCCATACGCACAGGCTATGGTGCCGAAGGGGTGCTTCCCGATGTGATAGCCTCCCGCATCATACGCAACGATATGGCACCCCGATTCAGAGAAGGTGACTACGAGGGGGGTGTCCTCGCCTCGCTCGGTGCCATGCATACTCTCCTTACCGACCCTGAGGCACGCGAGGAACTCATGTCGCAATACTCCAACGACGCTGATGCCAGGCGAAACGCCAACGACGGCGACGACTTCTTCCGCACATACCTCGTCCTATCCATGATCATAGGCGTGGCGTTCCTTGCGGTAGTAGGCTCCACTTACGTAAAAACCCGGCGCCTCCCCACCGGCAACCGCTTCCAGGCATTGCAGAACCTGCAGCTTCCGGCACTGCTCGCCGCATTCCTAACCATAGGATGCAGCCTCCCCGCCTATCTGCTGCTGATAATGCTCATGCGCCGTGTGCGTCTGCGCAAGCGTCTGTGCCCCAACTGCAATACCCGTATGGAACGCGTAGACGAAGTAAACGACAACCGTTACCTCACCCCCGCGCAGGATGCCGAAGAGCGCCTTGATTCAGTCGATTACGACGTATGGCTCTGCCCTGCGTGCGGCGAGACTGACATTATCCCGTACATCAACAAAAAACGCAACTACACCATGTGCGACCGTTGCGGCGCACGCGCCTGCGTATGCACCGGCCACCGTGTGCTCGTGCGCCCCACAACAATGCGCACCGGCCAGGGAGTGACCACTTACCGTTGCCTCAACTGCGGCAACAACCACCAGAAGCCCTACACCATCCCCAAAGAGGCCGTTACCCCGATAATAATCCCCGGGGGAGGCGGAGGCCGTGGTTTCGGGGGAGGCGGCGGTTTCTCCGGAGGATCCTTCGGCGGCGGCATGACAGGTGGCGGCGGTGCCTCCGGCGGCTGGTAAGCCATTTATCGCCGTCCAGTAAAATTTTTACAAGAGGCTTTCCCAAAAAATCTTCCTTTTAACCTCAGCATGAGGTTCTCACATCGAGCCGCCGGAGGTGGCGTGCAAAATTTAAGCCCCATATCGAGCGGTAAATGAG
>CADFRV010000076.1 GCA_902836725.1 Muribaculaceae bacterium | reverse complement strand
TTTTTATGTGTCACAGTATGGGTATACACCGTGACACAGCTTCCGGAATTTTTCTTTGCATTTAAACAAAAGATTGCTAACTTTGTAGGCATATTGCTCATAACCATGAAAGAAACCAATCTCGGGAGAAGGGAATTCCTGAAAACGCTCGGTGTGGCGGGTGCCGGCATACTTGCCGCCACCAGTCCCTGGCTCTCCGCATTTTCTGAAGTGAATCATACGGCGAAAGACCGCTGCCGCATCGGTGTGATCGGCCCGGGTTCGCGCGGGCAGTTCCTTATGGGCTTCCTCGCACAGAACCCTAAAGCCGACATAGTGGCAATCGCCGACATATATCAGCCGTCGATCGACGGCGCGTTGAAAATCGCTCCCAAAGCAAAAGTGTACAAGGACTACCGCCGTCTGCTTGCCGATCCGGAAGTGGACGGAGTGATTGTGGCTACCCCGCTCAATACCCATTACGGCATTGTGATGGATGCTTTCGACGCGGGCAAGCATGTATATTGCGAGAAGACCATCGGCTACACGATGGAGGAGTGTTTCAACATGTACAACCGCCATCTGTCCTCCGGACGCCTGTTCTTTACCGGGCAGCAGCGCCTGTTTGATCCGCGCTACATAAAGGTGATGGATCTTGTGCATCAGGGCACATTCGGGAAGATCTCGGCTGTGAACGCCTACTGGAACCGCAACGGCGACTGGCGCCGCGAGGTGCCCGATCCGTCGCTTGAGAAGTTCATCAACTGGCGTCTGTACGGTGAGTCCTCGCGCGGCCTGATGTCGGAGCTTGGCTGTCACCAGCTGCAGATCGGCACATGGGCCTTCGGCAAACTGCCTGACCGCGTGATGGGGCATGGCGGCATCACTTTCTGGAAAGACGGCCGCGAGGTGCACGACAATGTGCACTGCATCTACGGATACGACACCGGCGAGTCGCTTACCTACGGATCGGTGATCTCCAACAAGTTCTACGGCCTGGAGGAGAAGATCATGGGCAACCTCGGCACAGTGGAGCCGGAGAGCGGCAAATACTATTTCGAGGAGGTGGCTCCGGCCCCGGCTTTCCTGCAGATGATAAATTCGTGGGAGAATGCGCTGTTCGACGAGATACCTTTCGCCGGAACGAGCTGGGCGCCCGAGACGGCGAATGTCAACAAGGGGGAGTATATTCTTGGCGAGCGCCCCAAGACCGACGGCACATCGCTGCTCGTGGACGCTTTTGTGGAGTCTGTGATCACCGGAAAACAACCCGCACGCATCGCCGAAGAGGGATATTATGCAAGCCTTCTCTGCCTGTGGGGACATAAGGCTATTGAGACCGGCCAGATACTCCCCTTCCCGGAAGAGTACAAGATAGATTATGCCGCCTACGGCACAAAAAAATTTAACCCTGTCACAGACACGCAAGCATGAAAGACATAGTGTTTACCGCCCGCAGCCAGAAGAGAGAACTGCTGTATCTGCTGATCTCGTTCGTGATAGCTGTTCTCCTTAATCTGGGCGCGATATTGTATTATGGCGCGCCGATGAGCGAGATGTTCACGTCGTTTTTCTACGTGCTCGTGTTCACTCTGTTTCTTTACGCGCTGACCCTGATACCGCGGCTGCTCTACAGGATGCTGAAAAAAGAGCGCCGTAAAAATTGAAAAACAAATCCTCAATACCAAATATGACAAGCAGAAGAAATTTCCTCAAGACAATGGGAATGTCGGCCGTGAGCGTGGCTCTCGGCGGTATGGGTGGCGCCATGGCCACTCCGCTTACTTCCGACCAGTGGGCTTCGGCTAAGAAAGACAAGGTGCGCATTGCATACATAGGCATCGGCAACCGCGGCGAGCAGAATATCGACGAGTTCGCGCGCACAGGTATGGTAGATGTGACTGTGCTTTGCGACATAGACATGGGAGCCGCCCACACCCGTAAGGTGATGGGAATGTATCCGAAAGCGAAACGGTTCCGCGATTTCCGCGAGATGTTTGAGAAGGCGTCGGGCGATTTCGACGCTGTATGCGCCTCGGTGCCCGACCACATGCATTTCCCGATCGCCATGCTCGCCATGGCCAACGGCAAACATATATATCTGGAAAAACCGATGTGCCGCACCTTCCTCGAAGGTGAGATCATGATGGAGATGGCCCGCAAGAACCCGCATGTTGTGACACAGGTGGGTAACCAGGGACACTCCGAGGGCAACTATTTCCAGTTCAAGGCGTGGAAAGACGCCGGTATTATCAGCGATGTCACGGCCATTACCGCACATATGAATAATCCGCGCCGCTGGCACAACTATGACGCCAACATACCGCATATGCCTGGCTTCGAGACCATGCCGGCCGATATCGACTGGGACACCTGGACCGGTCCGTGCGCTTATCACGGATATTCGGAGAAGTACCATCAGGGCAACTGGCGCTGCTGGTATGATTACGGCATGGGAGCGCTCGGCGACTGGGGCGCCCATCTCATCGACACGGCGCATGAATTCCTGGAACTCGGACTGCCATATGAGGTGAACATGCTTTATGCCAACGGGCACAACAGCTATTTCTTCCCCTATTCGTCAACAATCCAGTTCCGTTTCCCTGCCCGCAACGGCATGCCGCCGTGCGATATCACATGGTATGACGGCATAGACAATCTGCCGCCGCTCCCTGCAAACTATGGCGCTTCTGAGTACAATCCCGATGTGCCTGCCACGAACCAGGGTGACACCCCCGTGGCACAGCTCAATCCCGGAAAGATAATCTACGGACGCGATCTCACCTTCAAGGGGGGCAGCCATGGCAGCACGCTCAAGATAATCCCCTCGAAGAACGCACAGGATATAGCGTCGAAACTTCCCGAGGTGCCTCAGAGCCCCTCGAACCACTACCAGAACTTCCTGCGCGCCTGTCTGGGCCAGGAGAAGACCCGCTCGCCGTTTGAGATCAACGGTGTGCTCAGCCAGGTATTCTGTCTGGGTGTGATAGCGCAGCGCCTCAACACCCGCTTGTTCTTCGATCCGCGCACAAAGCAGTTTACCAACAACGCTTTCGCAAACGCCCTGCTCTCGGGCATGCCTCCGCGCAAGGGGTGGGAGGATTTCTATAAAATGGTGTGAGATTAAACACCCTCTAAATCAAAACGTACTACCGAATATATAATTGCAATGAAGAAAAACTGTATAATGTTGCTGTGCCTGCTCTGCGCCGCAGTGGTTTCGGCTCAGAACTGGCAACCGCTGTTCAACGGCAAGAACCTCAGCGGATGGAAGAAACTCAACGGCAACGCCGAGTATAAAGTGGAGGATGGCGCCATAGTGGGTGTTTCGAAAATGAACACCCCCAACACGTTTCTCTCCACAAAAGACAAATATGGCGATTTTATCCTTGAATTCGAGTTCAAGGTGGATGACGGACTGAACTCCGGAGTACAGTTCCGCAGCGAGAGCAAGAAAGATTATCAGAAAGGCCGTGTGCACGGTTACCAGTTTGAGATCGATCCCTCCGACCGCGCATGGTCAGGCGGTGTATATGACGAGGCCCGCCGCGGATGGCTCTATCCCCTTACCAAAAATCCCGATGCCAAGAGCGCTTTCCGTCGCGGACAGTGGAACAAAGCCCGCATAGAGGCTTCCGGAAACCACATCGCCACATGGATCAACGGTGTGCCCTGTGCCAACCTCTGGGACGACATGACACCGGAAGGGTTCATCGCCCTGCAGGTGCATGCCATTGGCGATCCCTCGCAGGAGGGGAAGAAGGTGGCATGGCGCGACATACGCATCTGCACCGAGGATGTGGACCGATATCTGACCACTACAAAGGCTCCCGAGGTGAATGCCGTGCCTAACACGCTTTCGCCTGCCGAGGTGGCCGACGGATGGAAACTTCTGTTCAACGGTAAGGACAGCGAGGGCTGGCGCGGAGCCAAGCTCGATATTTTCCCCACCAAGGGCTGGGTGATAGAGGACGGCCTTCTTAAAGTGATGCCTGCCGACGGAGGCGAGTCTACCAACGGAGGCGATATCGTGACCACCGACACTTACAAGAATTTTATCCTTTCAGTGGATTTCAAGATTACAGAGGGTGCCAACAGCGGTATCAAATATTTCGTGGATCCGGATCTCAACAAGGGTGAGGGTTCTGCCATCGGATGCGAGTTCCAGATACTTGACGACGAGCGCCACCCCGACGCCAAACTCGGTGTGAAGGGTAACCGCAAGCTCGGCTCGCTCTACGACCTTATCCCTGCTCCGGAGAAGAAACCGTTTAACATCAACGATTTCAACACGGCTGTGGTGATTGTCATGGGCAACCATGTGGAGCACTGGCTCAACGGCGAGAAGCTGCTTGAATATAACCGCAACAACCAGATGTTCAATGCTCTGGTGGCATACAGCAAGTATCGCGACTGGCCTAATTTCGGCAACCGCGCAGAGGGCAATATCCTTCTGCAGGACCATGGCGACGAGGTATGGTTCAAGAATGTAAAGATCAAAGAGCTGCCCGACAAGGCTCCCCGCAAGAGAGCTCCACGCGGCAGAAGATAAGTGCCGACTGACGCCGATGCCTCATGTCGTAAAAGAACTTGTATCAGGTGAGACTGCCGTGTATGTGTGGTTTCAGGCCATGCATACGCGTGTGGATCTCCTGCTTAAAAGCGACTCGCATGACGCACAGGCTCTTCTGGCCGCGGCCGGGAAAATACAGTCGCTTGTGGCTGAAATAGAGACGGCAGGCAACTGTTTCGATCCCGCGAGCGAACTGTCGCGGTTCAACAGCCTTGAACCGGGCGAGCGTATGCGGCCATCACGTTTTTTATATGAAATGCTTTCCCTGTGCCGGCACTACAATGTGCTGACGCAGGGATTTTTTGATGTTACTGTGTCTTCGCAAGGGCATACTCCCGGTATGGCGGGAGATGTGCATGTGGAGTCGGGCGGGGAGATATGGCGCGGAAACAGGACGCTGTACATAAATCTTTCAGGCTTCATCAAGGGGTATGCGCTGGACTGTGTACGCGCACTGCTGCATGCCGAGGGGATCCGCGATGCGGTGGTGAATATGGGGAACAGTTCCGTGATGGCTCTCGGGCAGACACCTCTCAACCTTGATGACGGCTGCCTCACGACCTCAGGAAATCCCGATGGGCGGCAGCTGCAGATCGTGAACCCTCTTACCGGCGCGGTGGTGGAGACTACAGGCCGTGTGGAGGTGGCCACAGGCGGCGGTGCGGAAGGGGAGGTGCTGTCCACCGTTCTGTTCATCGCAGGGGAGGATTCTGCATATGAGTCGCTTCTCCGTTCCCGTTTCGACATACGCCGCATCACACGGCATGGATAAGTCCGTTTTTCCGATAAATTAAAAATATCTGATTTATGCAGAAAAAAATCAATTTACGTGAAGAGTTGCAGGAAATAATGCGCGTATGCGAACAGTCAGGCAATAAATTATTGAAGAATCTGGATCTGTCTGAATGTGACATAAACGGTCTGAATTTTGACGGATATGAGTTGGACAATGTGTCATTTTCACGGTATAATACTTCGTCTGATGAGAAAAAAAGGATTTTCAATGTATCGTTTGTCGGTGCGAGGATGTTCCGTGTGTCGTTTGCCGCTGCCAGACTTGAACGGTGTAATTTTGATAAATATGCCGGCTCGGGACAAGACACGCTTCTGGAGGAATTGGATTTCTTTTTCTATGAGCTTTATTATTGCCGTTTCCGTAACGCCCATATTAAAATAGCGGATTTCCGTTATTCGGTACTTCAGCATTGTTCCTTATCCGGATGCCGGATAGAGATAGGCGATTTTTATATGTGCGCTTTCACAGGAACTACAACTTTGTTGGGCAGTAAATTTGTATATTGCAGTCTGTCAACACTGGTGTTTGAACATAATTGTCTAAGGATAGAGAATATTGTCAATCTTATTCAGGATGACTATGATATGTACAGGTTTATGATAGAAAAGACAAGCGGCCGTGTGCATAATCCGTGTGCTCCTGAAGGCGGTCTAAGTCATCGTACTGCTTTTACAGAGAGTAATCGTATGGAGACGTTGAGCGCATTGGCGTTGGAGGGTGCTTCCGTATATCAGGCTCTTAGCGGCATGTATGCCGGGAAAGGTTTCAATATGGATTCAAATATCGCCTACAAGCGGTTCTGTGACCGGAGAATGAGATATTGTCTGGTGG
Organism: Muribaculaceae bacterium; assembly: GCA_902836725.1. Classification (GTDB taxonomy): domain Bacteria; phylum Bacteroidota; class Bacteroidia; order Bacteroidales; family Muribaculaceae; genus UBA7173. Next base: position 4,183 of record CADFRV010000076.1, on the reverse strand, counting down.
AGATGCGTCGTAAAAATACGCCTGTAAACCGCACTAAGCATGCGGTCGCGTTTCTGAAACATCTCGGGATATGGTGTCTGGGATATGGTTACCAGTGGTGGAAAGTTCTGGCTTTGTTCCTGTTGCTGGCTCTTGTCGGAGGGCTTTATCTGCATTTGCATGCTCCTGATATGGACGCGATGGAGGCCTATGCACGTAGTTTGAACAATTCACTCGGCCCGCAGGAATCTTTTGCCGAGAAGGTCGGAAACTTTATTTCATCAAGCACTCACTCTGCGTTAGGACTGTTGATAGTAGGATTCCTCGGATTTATTATGGCAAATAAAGTGCGCAATAATTCGTAATATTCCGGTTTTACCGGATAGCAATAATAGACAATACTATCCGACGATACGCAGCAGAGTGATTGTCAGTCGGAGGGGGCGTTTCCGGCTTCCTTGAATTTCTGTTTCATCGTGGGATTGCCGTGGGTGAGCTTGCGGATGGTGAGGGCTTCCACTTTGTCGTTGGCGAGACGGAGGTTGTTCTCGGAGCCGACAAGGGCATCGCGCACTTTCTGGAGCTGGGCTATGGAATTGTCGATGGCTTTAATGGCGTCGTTGAATTTTTTGGATGCCTGCATGTAGTTGTAGCCGAATCCCTCGCGGAATTTCGCGAGTTTCTCCTCGAAGTTCGTTATGTCGATGCTCTGGCGGCGTGCTATCTCGAGTTCGGCCTTGTACTGCGCCGCCTGACGTGAGGCTTTGGTGAGGAGCGCTATTATGGGGAGGAAGAACTGGGGACGCACCACAAACATTTTGTCATGTATGTGCGATACATCCACTATGCCGTCGTTGTAGAGGTCGTTGTTGGGTTCGAGAAGCGACACGAGCACGGCATATTCGCATTTCTTTGCCGTGCGGTCCTGGTCGAGTTTTTTCAGAAAATCGGTGTTTCGGTGCTTGGTGGCTGTCTCGTCGGCCTCGTTCTTCATCTCGAACATGATGGAGATGTATTCCACCCCGTCGATGTAGTCGCGGAAAATGAAATCTCCTTTGGATCCTCCCGAGGCATCGTTGTCCTTGTCGAAGAATGCGTTTGGGTAGGCTGTGGCGCGTATGCGGCTGAACTCGTTGGCGCAATGTATCTCAAGCGACTCGCCGATCATTTTTGTGCTCATGCGTGCCTTCATGTCGCGGTACAGCTCAATGGCCGCATCTTTTTCGCGTATTATCGCTTCGTGACGCTCCCGCATGCTTGCCTCGCGCAGCATGGCCTCGGAGCGCACGGTGGCCACTTCGTTGGTGATGCGGGCTATCTCGTTGTCCTTTTTGCGCAGTTCTTCCGATGCTTTCTGCCGCTCCTCGAGGAGTGCCACGCGGCGTCGGTCGTCGGTGCCGGCAAGCTCGGCTTTCAGACGGGTGATCTCAGCGTCGCGCCGTGCGATGTCTGCCGCCATCTCAAGTTCCCGCTTTTTCACCGCGCTGTCTATCTGGCTGCTGAGGGCTTCCATGCGGGCGTTGCTTTCGGCCAGGCGCATGTCGCGCTCGCCGAGCTGTTTGCGGAAGTCGTTTTCCTGGCGTGTGTATTGTGCGGCGGCCTCGGCCTGCATGAGTTTGCGGTTCTCGGCGGTGCGGCGCTCGAGTTCTTCCTGGAAGGCGGCGTTGCGCACCTGGTTCGCGAGCGATTCAAACATGTCTTCGTCGACGCTGAACACATGTTGGCAGTGGGGGCATTTGAGTTCTTTCATTCCGTATGGTCAACTGAAATGGATTGTTCTGTAAAGTTATGCAATTTTTTCCGAAATTTTGCAAGGGGAGAAAAATAGCGCTATATTTGTGAAATAATATGGAGATATGCTCCGTGAACCTAAGAATAACACAAGGACAGATGAGAACAAAATATAAGAGAGTGCTTCTGAAACTGAGCGGCGAGTCGCTCATGAGCTCTCAGGGTTACGGCATCGATCCGGTGCGTCTGGGCCAGTATGCCGAGCAGGTGAAAGCCGCCGCACAGGGTGGCACGCAGGTGGCCATCGTCATCGGCGGAGGCAATATTTTCCGTGGCATGCAGGGTGCCGCAAAGGGTTTCGACCGTGTGAAGGGTGACCAGATGGGTATGCTCGCTACGGTGATAAACTCCCTGGCGCTTAGCTCGGCGCTTACCGCCATCGGCCAGAAAGCACGCGTGTTTACCGCCATCAACATGTACCCGATCGGGGAATATTACAGCAAGTGGCATGCCATAGAGGCCATGGAGCGCGGCGAGGTGGCCATACTCTCAGGCGGCACCGGCTGCCCGTTCTTCACTACCGATACCGGCGCGGCTCTGCGCGGTGTGGAGGTGGAGGCCGACGTAATGCTCAAGGGCACACGTGTGGACGGGGTGTACACCGCCGATCCCGAGAAGGATCCCACTGCCACAAAATTCAGCGAGATCACTTACGACGAGGTGTATAACCGCGGCCTTAAAGTGATGGACCTTACCGCCACAGCCCTCTGCAAGGAGAACAAGCTGCCTATCATCGTGTTCGATATGGATACCGTGGGCAATCTTGCCAAAGTGCTTGGCGGCGAGAATATCGGCACTCTTGTCTATTGATAAAAATTAAAAAAAAGATATAACAATGACTGATCCGAAGACTTATCTTTCCCCGGCTGAGGAGAAAATGGAGATGGCAGTGGCCTATCTCGACGAATCGCTCGCGCATATCCGTGCCGGCAAGGCCAATCCGAAAATTCTTGACGGAATCCGTGTGGACTATTACGGCTCCGCCGCTCCTATTTCCAATGTGGCCAATGTATCGGTGCCTGACGCACGCACCATCGTGATTACCCCGTGGGAGAAATCGATGTTCAAGGAGATCGAGAAAGCCATTATCAACTCCGAGCTCGGTATCATGCCCGAAAACAACGGTGAGGTGATACGCCTTTCTATCCCCCCGCTGACCGAGGAACGCCGCAAACTGTTGGTAAAACAGTCGAAAGCTGAGGCCGAGCAGGCAAAGGTGAGCGTGCGCAATGCCCGCAGAGACGCGATCGACGGTCTCAAGAAAGCTATCAAGCAGGGTATGCCCGAGGATGTGGAGAAAGACGCCGAAGCAAAGGTGCAGAAAATCCACGACAAGTTCCTCAAACAAATCGACGACCTGTTTGCAGCCAAGGAAAAGGAGGGACGCTAAGTATGCTGCGAGATATTACCATTGGGCAGTATTTCCCGGGACATTCCTTCATTCACAAGATGGACCCGCGCATGAAGCTGATTGCAGCGGTGCTGTACATCATCGTCCTCTTTGTTGCCTCCCGTCCGCTGGGTATGGCATTGGGCATCGCGCTGGTGGTGCTGATGTACATGATTTCCGGTATCTCTGCCAAGCTGGTGGTCAAGAGCCTCAAGCCGGTGGTCCCAATCATCATCTTTACTGCCATCCTAAACCTTTTCTTTTTGGTTGGAGACGGCGAGCCGTTTTTCTCTCTGTGGTTTTTGCACATCTACCGCGAAGGTGTGGCAATGGCAATCATGATGGCAGTGCGCATCATGTGCCTGATTGCCGGTACCTCCCTGCTGACCTACACCACCTCGCCGATTGAATTGACCGATGCCATCGAGGTGCTGATGGGACCACTGAAGAAAATCAAGGTACCGGTGCATGAGATTGCGATGATGATGACCATTGCGCTGCGCTTCATCCCGACCTTGATTGAGGAGACCGACAAGATTATGAACGCGCAGAAAGCAAGAGGTGCGGACATGGAAACCGGCAGCCTTGTGCAGCGTGCAAAGGCGCTGATTCCGATTTTGATTCCGCTGTTCGTTTCGGCTTTCCGCAGGGCGGACGAGCTGGCGCTGGCAATGGAGTGCCGCTGCTACCGCGGCAGCGTCGGCAGAACCCGCATGAAGCAGCTGGAGTACCAGAAGAGGGACTTTGTCGCTCTTGCGTTTATGCTGCTGTGTCTGGTTGCTGTCATTGCTATCAACGCTTATTTCCCAAAAATGTTCTAGGGATTCTTTCAAAATAAAAATCTATAAAAATTTTCCTCCGGTGCAGCCGTTTGAGCGGGTGTTGCCGGAGGACTTTTTTGTGATTGGCAAAAAATGGGCGGATTTTGTCGAGGAGGGGAAGTCAAACGGCAGAATTTACCGTTTATTCCGAATAGAAATAATGACAGAACGGGCGAAGTCTGCTATAATAAATGACGTTGAT
>CADFRV010000075.1 GCA_902836725.1 Muribaculaceae bacterium | reverse complement strand
GGGTCAAAAATATAAAATCATATCATGTCAGGCTTTCTGCATAATACATCTTTTCAAGTTGCATAAATTATCTGGGAAAGCACAAAACTAATGATTATATATATTATCCGCATTGTGGATAATCAGAATCTCTTTTAACTGGACACCAACTCAACAGGTTAATATTCAACATATTCAGATATACAATCCGGCATTTATGTCACTTTTTAAGAATTAGATGACATATGCAAATTTAAAACAAATATTCGTTTCTGCAAATATTTTTCTAATGTTATTTAACAAAGTTACCGATGCCCCTCCGCATGTTCAATGCAGTATTCTCCAGACCGACGGATACAGATTGTTTGACCGGTTGCCGAGATGATTTACAAATCCGAGCGGCACCCCTCCATAAGTAAGCGATACATATCCGCGCGGCGCGTCAAACCCTCCGAGCGCCTCACGGCGCAGATAAGACAACGCCACAGAAAGGTCCACTTCCACCTCAGGGAAAGCCCCACGGTTGAGATCGCGGGACATGGCAAGTGCCTGCGAAGGAACCACATTCTTCCCTTTTACCTCTCCAAGCTCCACCCCCATATGAATGACATCGAGTACCGCGGCGGCCTGCGACATAGCGGCAGCAGTAGCCGCAGGGAGAGCCACCACGGCATCCTCCTTGAGTACAAAATCATATTGTGCGTCTCCTCCTATCCATCCGCGGCATGCCTGGAACAATTTCTTTGCCGCAGCCGCATCCTTTTTCGCGGGATTTCCACCTTTCCGTTTTCCCATGCGAAGTTTCCGGGCACCGGTCATCTCTTCTAAAGGTTTGCATACCACCCCTATGGCAAGTCCCTCACCTTTAACCTGCGACGGAAGAAAACGCAACATGCTCTCCGTAGCCACCGCTCCGGGAAAATCCCCTGCGGGGAGAGGCAGAACCTGCGCGCCGTATTCCCCGACAAGCATCCGCAGAATATCCTCATTCTCGGCGGTGTTGAAGGTGCATGTGGAGTATATCATATAGCCTCCCGGGGCAAGCGCCTCCCACAGGTTGGCCACAATCTCCCGCTGGCGAGCCGCGCACTGCTCTACGAGAGCCGGCGACCATTGCTCCACCGCCTTCCGGTCTTTGCGCATCATACCCTCCCCAGAGCATGGCACATCAGCGGCAATGATATGGAAAAATCCGGGCATACCGCGGAAACGGGCTGTATCGCCGCGCGTCACCACGCATCCTTCATAGCCCCATTTTATAATATTTTCCTTCAGAATCTCCGCACGCCTGAAATCAAACTCATTTGCCACTATGAGCGGATCGGCTGCCAGATCGAGCAGAGCCGCCACAGCCGCCGTGGTCTTTCCGCCGGGAGCCGCACAGGCATCAAGGTAACGCACCTGTGTGTCCTCCGGCATCTCCAGACGTTGAAAAAGACACCTCACGATGCGGTCAACCGCCATCGAGGAAGCGTCCTGCACATAATAGCGCCCCTGATGAAAAGCGGGATCATGCGTGAAATCAGGACGCGTGGCGAAATAGCGCCCCGCCGCACACCATGGCACGATGTCCGCCGCGCCCGGCATAACGGAAGAGATTTCCTCGCCATCCCGGAGTTTCAGCGGGTTCACACGCGCCGACACCGACGGATCGGTGCTTTCAAGCGAATAAATCAGTTTTTCAGCATACAGCGGCAGATCGCGCCCTATCCGCGATCTGAATTCCTCGGGCAGCTCAGTCGGCATCGTTTCCGGTTTTTACATTGTTGTCAGCAGAGATTTGCGCAGGCGTACCAGGCGTCTTGGGCGTCGCGGTCTCAGGCTGCTGCGGCACTTCCCCCTCAGCCGGTTTGGCTTTGACCCCTGCCGGATACTGCACACGGGCATGATACATGCTGCGCAGACGCGAGATAAAGCACTCCTTTATCTCCTTGATATCGCGGAACGAGAGCGACGACTCGTTGTGCAGCCCGTCGGCTACCTGTGCGTCGATCAGACGGTCCACAAGCGAGCGAATAGCCTCCTGCGAGTGGTCGGTCATACTGCGCGATGCAGCTTCCACCGTGTCAGCCATCATCAGCAGGGAAGCCTCGCGTGTCTGCGGATTTGGACCTGGATAAGTGAACGGAGCCTCGTCGACCTCCTCGTCGGGATGCTGGCGGCAATAGGTATTGTAGAAATATTTGGCTTTTCCCTTGCCGTGGTGCTGAGTTATGAAATCCTTTACCACACGCGGCAGCTTTATCTTATCCCCGCGGCGCAATCCGTCGGAGATATGACGGATGATGATGCGGGCGCTCTGCTGCGGAGTGAGGGCGTCATGTGGGTTAACCCCATACTGGTTCTCGGTAAAGAAAGCCGGGTTGTCGATCTTGCCGATGTCGTGGTACAGGGCACCCGCCCTGACAAGCTGCACATTGGCACCTATGCGGTGGGCCGCCTCGGTGGCAAGGTTGCTCACCGCCATTGAGTGCTGGAATGTGCCCGGACACTCCTGCGACAGCTCCCTGAGCGTGGCATTGTTGATATCGCACAGTTCGACAAGGGTCACCACCGATACCATGCCCGACAGCTTCTCGAAAACGAAAATGAGGATATAGGCGAACGAAATCAGCACCGCGTTCACAGCGAAGAACCCTATGAGCTTCCACGACAGGGAGCCGAGCGAGCCTGCAGTCATAAGCTCCACCGCCATATACGATACCACATAGGCGATGAAACCGACTGCAGCCGAGCGCAAAAGCTGCGATCGGCGCGACAGCTCTTTGAGCGAGAATAGCACGGCAGTGCCGGCCGTCAGCTCAATAAAGATAAACTCAAGCGGGAAAGTGGCCACTACCGAGCAGAGCAGCACCTCTATGGCGAAAATGAAAAATGCCGCCCGCGAATCATAAAACACCGAAATGATCACCGGCACTATCGTAAGCGGCATTATATATATGCCAGATGTGAACGTGCGCCCCATCACAATGGTAAACACGAAGAACAGGGCAAGCATCAGCATCAGCGCCATAAGTTCCTTCGGAGTGGCCAGTCTCGGATAATAAAGCACGCTGAACCCATACAGCAGCCCGAGCAATATCACCACAAAAAGTGTCTGCCCCACTAGGGTATTTGTCTGGCGGCTGCGGTCGTTGTTGGTGCGCTTGTCAAGAGTGGTCTCGTAGGTGCGCAATATCTGGTAAAGCTGCGGCGTCACTATATCGCCCTGCGCTATTATGCGCTCCCCTTTCTGGATCACCCCCACACCCGAGACGATCGGTTGTATCAGCGTCTCGCGATACATGCGTGTGGCATCCTTGTCCTCCACCATGTTAGGCTGCAGAAGGCGCGAAAGCCCCACCGCACGCACCGCACGGTGCCCCTCGCCGTCGGCGAACATGGAGTCAATGTGGGCATATGCGTCGCGCTGCGAGATGTAGCGTTTCGTGGAGTGGGAGATATTCATGTTGTTCTCGGTGAACTTCACCTCGGGGAGGGCGCCTCGCTCTATCTGCGACGCCGTGGTCTGGTCAACGATACCGCGCGCATACACCTGCCTTACAGCGTTCACCAGACGGGAACGTATGAATGGGGATATCGAATCGGCATTCTGTATGGCCTCTGTGGCCCGGCTCTCCGCACCGATATCGCGCCTGAAGATAGGCACCAGCGTCTGGTCCACACTGTCAACCATCGCCTTCACTGTGGCGGAATCACGGTAAACCGTAATATCGAACGGTGCTGTCAGCAGTGAGTAGCTCCACGGCCTGTTTTCCTCGTAACTGTATTTATGACGGTTGTCTCTCGGCATGAAATAAACCATCAGAACGGTCGTGACCAGAAATATCAGAGCTGTATAAAACCTGTTTTTACTGGAGTCTTTCATTCCTGTCTTATGTTCGGGTACTTTCGGAATATTTACAATGATATGCGGGCCGCTTTCTGCACGCCCGGGATTTTCTTTACTTTGGCGCAGAGATCATTTACCTCGTCCACATCCACCACCAGCACGGAGAGGTCGCAGAAAAACACCTCTTTTTCCGCGCGGATATCAAGCGCGCGGATATTGAGCGCCATGTTGGAGGAGATAAGCGATATGAGTTCGTTAAGGATGCCGTGGCGGTCGATCCCCTCTATGCGCACATGGGCGAGAAACGTCACATCCCCCACCTCCCATCGTGTGCTTACGATGCGTGGGCCGAAACTTGCCTTGAGAGCGTTGGCACGCGGACAGTCGAGCGAATGCACCACCACATCGCCGTTGCTCTCCACGAAACCGAGCACATCGTCACCGGGGATAGGATTGCAGCAGTCCGAGAAACGGAAATTGCCGTTGCCGTTCTCGTCGTAACGGAGCACATACGTCTCCTTCATATTGATAGGCGGCCGGTTCTCCGACATCTGTTGCTCCTTGAGCGCCTCTTTACGGCTCTGGCGGAAGAGCAGCTTGTCAAGCAGCCTCTTCGTGGCCGAACTTTGCTTCTTGAGCGTCTTCACCACATAGTCATTGAGCACTATTTCCTGGTTGCCAAGAAGGTAATAGAACTCATCGCGGCTTTCCGCCCTGAAAAGCCCCATAACTTTTGTGATAGCGATATTATCGTTTTCTATATCGTTCTCCTTAAGGAATTTGGCAAATATCTCCTTGCCGGCCGCGATCGCGGGCTGATGCAGTTTGCGCAGCGCGGCGCGCAGACGCGATTTCCCTTTGGCCGTGCTGAGAAATTCCATCCATTCCGGCTTCGGCACCTGGCTCTGCGAGGTAAGCACCTCCACCTGGTCACCCGAGTTAAGGCGCTGGCTCAACGGCACCAGTTTGTGGTTCACCTTGCCTGCTATGCAGTGGCATCCGATCTGGGTATGCAGGTTGAAAGCCACATCGAGCACCGTAGCGTCCATAGGCAGCGTAAGCAGTTCACCTTTGGGGGTGAACACCACTATCTCAGAAGCAAACAGATTGAGTTTCAGCGTATCGAGAAAATCCAGGGCATTCGGTTCCGGATCGTCGAGAATATCCTTTATGGTGTGGAGCCATGCGTCGAGTTCTGACTCCTCGTCCCCTTCACCGACCTTGTATTTCCAGTGGGCGGCAAATCCCTTTTCCGCAATCTCGTCCATCCTGCGCGAGCGTATCTGCACCTCGATCCAGTTGCCGTCGGGACCCATCACAGTGAGGTGCAGCGCCTGGTAGCCGTTTGCCTTCGGACTTGAGATCCAGTCGCGTGTGCGCTCCGGATGCAGCCGGTATATGTCTGTTATCGCAGAATATATCTGCCAGCAGATACTCTTCTCCTTCGCATGATCAGGACAGTCGAAAACTATACGCGCGGCATACAGGTCATAAACCTCTTCAAACGGTATATGTTTCGCCTCCATCTTGTTCCATATGGAATATACCGACTTGACCCTCGCCTTGGCAGTGTATTTAAGCCCCATGGCGTCGAGTTTCTCAAGCACCGGCTGCGCGAAATTGTTGTAGATTTCGGTGCGGTGCGCCTGGGTGGCCTGTATTTTCTCGCTTATCTGCCGGTAGGCGTCGGGATGTTCATACTTGAAACTGAGATCCTCCAACTCGGTCTTGATCTTGAATAGTCCGAGGCGGTGTGCCAGAGGGGCGTAGATATAAAGTGTCTCTCCGGCTATCTTGTATTGCTTGTTGGGAGCCATAGAGCCGAGAGTACGCATATTGTGCAGACGGTCGGCCATCTTCAGCAGCACCACGCGTATGTCCTCGCTCATGGTAAGCAGGAGTTTCCTGAAATTCTCGGCCTGCGCCGAAGCCTTGTCGCCGAAGATACCTCCCGATATTTTGGTGAGGCCGGCCACGAGCTGCGCAATTTTCTTGCCGAAATTCTGCTCGATATCCTCCACGGTATACTCCGTGTCCTCCACCACATCATGCAGCAGCGCGGCACAGATTGACGTGGACCCCAGGCCTATCTCCTGACTGGCAATTTTGGCCACGGCGATAGGATGCAATATATATGGTTCTCCTGACCGGCGGCGGATCCCTTTGTGCGCCTCTTTGGCGAAATTGAAGGCCCGCTCTATGATCTCCACCTTTTTCCGGTGGTTGCTTTTCAGATATCCGTCAAGAACTTCACGGAAAGCCTCTTCAATCTGCCGGTCCTCGGCTTCGGTCGTAAAACTATTGTTCTGTGCCATAGTAAGTGGTCTGCTGAAACGGGAATTTTTGATACCCAATTTCGCAAATTTACAACAATCCGTCGTAAACACAAAGAAGAAAAGAAGAAATCACACATTTCTCCACAACCGCCTTATTCTCTCTATTCTTCTTATTATCCTTCTCCACACCCGCTACAGGCAGTCCGATCGGTCCCATTTCCCGACATCCGCTTCCGGCATGGTCCTATCCTCCAGACAATCACGCCGGCTGTCCCGGGTCAAGGCACAATTGTCTTGAGTTTTTTGAGAAGCTCCGAGGGCAGCTCCGACTCCTGGAAGCGTTTCACTACCATCTCACCCTCTTTGTTGAAAAATGCGGAATGAGGGACAGACAGGATCCCTCTGCTGTTTCCGAAAGTAGCGAACACATCCTCTCTCAACTCTCCGCTGACCACGATATGATCACCCTTGAGGCCATACAGCCCGACAACATCCTTTACCGTCTCCATCGCATTTTCACTTTCATCTATAGAGATATAAAGCAACACAATCCCTTTTTCCTCGGCAAACTCCCTTATCGGCGCGATCTCCTTGAAACTCCTGCGGCACGGACCGCACCATGTAGCCCAGATGTCTACCAGTACCGGCTTCCCTTTATAACGTGAAATAAGCCCTGCCACATCTTTTGCCTGCCCGGCAGTAATGAAGTTGATGCCTGTCATGTCTTTGGGAGCGTTCATTTCCCTGTTTTTTACAACCGCAGCATTCACAACCGGTTCAAGTGATGATCCGGGATATATCTCATGGAATTTAGCGGCGAGTTCAGGTATCCATTTTGAGTATATTTCCTGTTCCGTATCACCCACTATAATATCCCCGCAAAGTGTCTGAGCGGCTTTCCCTTTCAGATTGTCTTTCACATAATCAAAAAACAGTCTGTCCCACACCTCTTTCGAGGCCGGCTCTGTGATCAGGTTCTCCTTTTCGGCATAGTCGGAAAAATAGCAATACGCAGTGTTGCGGAACAGATAGCTCAACGCATTTTCCGGAGCATTCAGATCAAGATCCTTTTTCATGCGTGCAAACGTATCGGCCCATTCTTCTTTATTCCGGGCAGATATCGGTTGCCTGCCGTTCACTGCCCTGCCATAACATTGGCGGAACCAGTAGAGTGTATTTATGGCAATACCCTGCCTGAATACTTTTGCAATATTTTCAGGAACCGATTTTTCAATTATCCACACCAGACTGTCAGCCCGGTTGACAAGTTTTCCATACACCGATCCTGATACAGTATCGCCACGCAAATGCAGCGGATCGGCCTCACCATCCATATAGGAGTAAAAATCATGCAGAAAACCCGTCGCTATTCCATCGGCAGCCTTTATGGACGCATTTTCGTCACTCTCGATCTTGTTTTCCGCATTAAAATCAATCTCGACATTCCTGACAAACGGAACCCAGACCGATTTATTGAGATACTCCTTACCTTTTCTGCAATTGAATGTTATGACATCTATTCCTTCATAGCCACCCAAGTCTATCGTAAAACAGCTGTCTGAATCAAGTTCGGGAGATATACTGCATTTGGTAATCATTCCATCGGTGCTTTTCATATATGATACGGTGCCATCGCCGAGATTCCTCACTTTTACCCTGACAACAGAAGCCTGCGCTATTACAGACAGGAATATGACAGCGAGTGCCAGAAGTCTTTTTGCATTCATAAGGTTTATGATCGTGACTGGAATTAAGAATTCACAAATTAAGCAATAATAATCAGCATCCACAAATATCCCTTAACCTTATTTCTTTTCTCCGGCATCGTCATTGCCGATTTTTTTGCGGAGGTTATTTTTTTTATTTACCTTTGCAGCGGTAAAAAATCTCCGCAGGAGGTTTTGAGGCGCCAAGAAGCCGGTCGAATGGTGGAATGGTAGACACGAAGGACTTAAAATCCTTTGGCCGTTGAGGCTGTGTGGGTTCGAGTCCCACTTCGACTACAACCGTGAGGCGGTGTGTCAGAATTCTGACACACCGCCTCACGTATATAGCTATCATTCTTATTGCTGAACCGGTTGGCCCAGCCCCCGGTTGAAGAGGGATCCGGAATCAGGGATCAGCGGACTTTTTGGAGTTGACGGAATCAGCTCACCGGGAGGGAAGTGATCTCGGAAAGGATGGCGACAGCAGTCTCCACGGTCGGCACAGACGAGACGGCAAATGAGCGGCGCCCGTTCTTCTCGCGGATCTTTACCCGCTGCGAATTCTGCTGCAGATAGGTGATAAGCCGTCCGAACGACGGGCTCTGGTAATATGCCTTGTTGGAGTCGTCAACAAAGTAAAGGTACATTATCCCCTGCTTGAGCGACACCTTTTCTATACCGAGCTGACGGGCAAGACGCCGCAGACGGGGCACACGCATAAGCTCGGCGGTCTCCGGGGGTATCTTGCCGAAACGGTCGAGCAGACGCGAGCGGAACTCCTGCAGATCGGTCTCCCGCTCAATAGAGTCAAGTTCGCGGTAAAGGGCTATGCGCTCGCTCTCCTGCGGCACATATGTGGCAGGCAGCAGCAACTCGAGATCGCTTTCTATGACGCAATCGGCCACGAACTCTTTCTCCTCGCCGCTGTTGTCCTCGGCGGTGAAAGTATCGGAAAATTCCTGTGTACGAAGCTCAGTCACAGCCTCCTTGAGTATCTTCTGGTATGTCTCGTAACCGAGATCGGCGATAAAGCCGCTCTGCTCGGCACCGAGAAGGTTGCCTGCGCCGCGTATGTCGAGATCCTGCATGGCGATATGGATGCCGCTCCCGAGATCCGAGAAACTTTCTATGGCCTGCAACCGGCGGCGTGCAACCGGCGTGAGCGGATTGCCCGGCGGTACCATCAGGTAGCAGAACGCCTTGCGCGACGAACGCCCCACACGCCCGCGCAACTGGTGCAGTTCAGACAGGCCGAAGTTCTGCGCGTTGTTCACGATTATCGTGTTCACGTTAGGCATGTCGATACCGCTCTCCACTATGGTTGTGGCCAGAAGCACGTCGTAATCATGGTTGGCGAAATCTATCACAGCCTTTTCAAGCTGCTCGGGGGGCAACTGGCCGTGTGCCACAAGAGTGCGCGCGTCAGGGATAACACGCTTCACCATCTGCTCGAGCTGGTATAGCCCCTCTATGCGGTTGTTTATTATGAACACCTGCCCGTTGCGCGACAGCTCGAAGTTGAGCGCTTCCGAAAGGATATCGTCGGTGAGCGTATTCACAGATGTGAGTATCGGATAACGGTTGGCCGGAGGGGTGGTGAGCGACGACAGGTCGCGGGCACCCATCAGTGAGAACTGGAGTGTGCGGGGAATCGGGGTGGCGCTCATGGTTATGGTATCCACATTCACCTTCATCTGTTTCAGTTTCTCCTTTACCGACACTCCGAATTTCTGCTCCTCATCAACTACAAGCAGCCCGAGATCCTTGAATTTCACATCTTTTCCCACAATGCGGTGGGTGCCGATGAGTATGTCGATCTTCCCCTCGGCCAGATCGCGGAGTATCTCTTTGGTCTGCTTGGCGGTGCGTGCGCGGGATAGATATTCCACCCTTACCGGGAAATCGGCCAGGCGGTCCCTGAAGGTATTGAAATGCTGATATGCGAGCACTGTAGTAGGCACGAGCACCGCCACCTGCTTGCCGTCTGTAGCGGCCTTGAAAGCGGCGCGTATGGCTATCTCGGTCTTGCCGAAACCCACGTCGCCGCAGATCAGGCGGTCCATCGGGCGCGCACTCTCCATATCCTTTTTCACAGCGGCGGTGGCTGTAAGCTGATCGGGGGTATCCTCATAGATAAAAGAGGCTTCCAGTTCATGCTGCAGGTAGCTGTCGGGTGAGAAACTGAACCCCAGCTCCTCCTTGCGTGCCGCATACAGCCTGATAAGGTCGCGCGCAATATCCTTGAGCTTGCTCTTGGTGCGCTCTTTAAGCTTGTTCCACGCTCCCGACCCGAGTTTGTTGATCGTAGGCTCAACACCCTCCTTGCCGCGGTATTTGGCAAGTTTGTGCAGGGCATGTATGCTCACGAATATACAGTCGTTGTTCTTGTATATCAGCTTTATCATCTCCTGCGTGGAGCCGTTGACCTGCGTGCGCAGCAAGCCGCCGAAGCGCCCCACGCCATGGTCCACATGCACTATGTAGTCGCCCGGCTCTATGGCACTCAGCTCTTTAAGGGAAAGGGCGAGTTTGCCTGAACGCGCGCGGTCTGATTTAAGCGTGTATTTATGGAAACGGTC
>CADFRV010000074.1 GCA_902836725.1 Muribaculaceae bacterium | reverse complement strand
CGCCTTACCAGCTCCATCAAACAGCTCAACACGTTCTCCTTTATTTTTATATATTACTTCCCGATAAATATATGGCTGGATTTCCTCTGAATAATTTACACCATCAAATATCCCATCGCAATGACTGTGAAGGACATATGTCATAAAACATTTGTGAGACTCCTGAGGATATAGTCGTGCGGATTTCCCAATAACAGCTAATACGTTTGCTTCAATAAGATCTATCCCAAATACATCAGAAAGCTGAATCGGAATCATATTACCACCTGCACGTGGACCAAGTTCCAAAAAATGAGGATTGTCATTCTTGTCAACCAATAATTCGAGATTAAATTCACCCATTGAAATATGGAGAGAATCTACAAGGCGTTGAAGTTGCTGATGCAGTTTGCACCTTTGATGATTGGTTAATCCATTAGGTCTTTTTTTCCCAATTGGAATCAAGCTTTTCCCATTGTCATCTCTTATGCAATCCATATCTCCATAAAGAATAATCTTACCATTCTCCACGAAGATATCACCTCCTATTACATAAGGATACCCACGTTCAATAAATTCTTCCGCTATTAAGATTTTATTTCTTGAATACTCGTCAGCATGGGCGATCGCTTTCACCAAATCATTCGTATTTGAAAGAAATGTCACACCTTTAGAGCCGGAAGAATCAGTAGGTTTTATTACAATAGGGAAAGACAGACCGTTTAATTTCTCCTTTATTTCATCTATTTGAGAAGAAGGAGAAAAAAAGAAATTACGGGGACATGGGAATCCATTTTCTTGCAAAAACTTTCTAAATAGATGCTTTATTCCAAGAATTTCTACTGATTTTACTGGATTTGTAGGCAGTCCAAGTCGCTCACAAACTATAGCAGCGGGCAATGCCGCTGGATCTGATGCATATGCAAGAATTCCATCGACATGTTCTTCTCGAGCTATACGCTCTACGGCCTCAATATCAGTAGTACTTTCCTGATACCATTTATCCGCAACATGTTGTCCAGGATTATTAGGCAGATAATCAATCAGTACCGTTCGCAGACCCATCTCCTTAGCCTTGGTGATGGCCGGAACTTGCTGCATTGAACCGCCAAGTAGTAGGATTGTTTTACCGATCATTTCTTTATGCAGTTTAATACTCGTTCGATCTCTTCATCGGTGAGTGCGTGGTGCATCGGGAGACAGAGGACTGTGTCGGCCAGGCGATAAGCCACGGGGAGGTTCTCGCGGGTAGCTGTAGGGAGACCACGATATGTTGAGAAATCTGAGATTAGGGGGTAGAAATACCTGCGTCCGAGCACATCTTCTGCCTTCATGTCGAAGTAAAGCTGATCGCGGGTACGGCCAAACTTTTCCGCATCAACGAAGATGGGGAAATAGGAGTAGTTGTGACGCACGCCGGGCATATCCTCGAAGAATGTGATGCCGGGAACATCACGAAGGGCTTCACGATAACGCTTTGCCACATTGCGGCGTGCCTCAATGGCAGCATCGACCTGACGAAGATTGAGAAGACCATAGGCGGCGCGGATCTCATCCATCTTGGAATTTATTCCGGGAGCCACAACTGTTGTTTCATTCGCGAAACCGAAGTTCTTAAGGTAGTCAATCCGCTTCTTCGTCTGCTCGTCCTGCATCACCATCGCTCCCCCTTCTATGGTGTTGTAAACCTTCGTCGCATGAAACGAAAGTGTAGACATATCACCAGCATTAAGGATCGACTCTCCATCCACCTCGACGCCAAAGGCATGCGCGGCATCGTAAATTACTTTGAGACCATATTTATCTGCAACCTCCTGAATTGCTTTTGTGTCGCAGGGTTTACCATAACAATGCACAGGCATTATCGCCGTTGTTTTGGGAGTAATCGCCGCCTCAATCTTCGACGGATCCAGATTGCAAGTCGCAGGATCAACATCGACGAAAACTGGCTTTATGCCGTTCCACCACAGAGAATGTGTGGTAGCGACGAAACTATATGGTGTCGTGATAACTTCACCCGTGATTCTAAGCGCCTGCAACGCAGTGATCAGTGGCAAAGTGCCGTTTGTAAACAGACTTATATAAGGAACTTTGAGATAGGATGCCAGTTCCTGTTCCAATTGCTTGTGAAAACGTCCGTTATTGGTAATCCATTTGCTCGCCCAGATCTCTTTCAAAAGAGCGTTGAACTCGTCAAGATCAGGGAGCAACGGCGACGTTACTGTAATTTGCTCCATGTAATATATTTACTTTCTGATGTTTTTCAATTCCTTCACCTCGGGAAAACGGAACAGAAGCGCCCCTCCGATGTATATCAAAGCACCAACTGCAACAGACGCTGTAAGCGACAATATATCGTTACCCATAAAGTATGCAGTGCCACGAGCAGCAACATACATCACCGCACAGAGCAACAGCGTGGGTGTGAGATCATGTAGCTGCATAAATATGCTCATCTTAAGAAACTTCCCGGTATAATGCGTATTCCATATCAGACTTAAGACAGAGCTTATGATACTTCCATAGCACATTGCCTCAAGCCCCAAAGGTATCGTTACGCACAGAATTATCACCCCCTGTATTTTCTTTATTACTTCAAGTCGGAAAAAAAGATCACTTCTCCCTTTTACGATCAGATAGTTCAGATTGATAGCATGGATCGGATACCACATGCGTGAGAAAACTATAATAGAAAGCAATGTGGCTGCATACATCCAAGTCTCTGTATACAGTACATTTATAAGAGGCTTCGCTACCGCTCCAATTCCAAGACAAAGAGGAAAAATCACGAATGCTGATATTCTCAATGTACGTCGATAGCTTCGTTTCAATGCTTCATCATCGTCCTGTAATTTGCAAAGAGTTGGATAGGTAACCGACTGCAAAATTCCTGTGGGCATTGTCGATGTCATTGCCGTAAGCGAAGATGCCCTGTTATAAAATGCAAGATCAGCCGCCTTATAGACCTTACCAATCACAATAGAATAGATATTGCTGTATATGGTATCAAGCAGTCCGGAAGCGAGCAATTTGGAGCCGAATCCGAAGAACTCTTTCAAACTCTGACGCGACACAATCATTGATGGGCGCCATTTTACTTTGTACCAGACGCAGATTGTGGTTATCACATTCATCGAAAGACCCTGATAGACGAGTGCCCACACCTTGAAATCAAGATATGCAAGAACAATTCCAATTGCGCCTGATAGAATAACCCCAAGCAAATTAAACTTGGTAAGAGCCTTGAAATCAAGTTCCGCACTCAATAATGTGCGATGCACACCAGCCAACGATCCGATAACAAGACCAAGTGAAGAGACCCTCAGAATTGCAGAAAGTTCCGACATTCCATAGAACCGTGCCACCAAAGGCGCGCATGCGAACAATATCAGATAACATATGACTGAAATCACAATATTGAACCAATATACTGTGCTACAGTCCGCTTGGGTCCTATCATTTTTACGCACCAATGCAGTTGAGAAACCGGAATCTATAAATACACCGGCAACTGCGGTAAACACCGTCAACATGGCAACCATACCGAACTGATCCGGCATGATAAGACGCGCCAATACTACAGAGATGACAAAATAAATCGCCTGTTTGCCACCCTGTTCGGCGATGCGCCACAAGACGCCATTTACTGCCTTATGTTTCAGTGTCTCAGCCACGAATGTTATTTATAGGATATAAATGGCTTATTTCTTAGCGTTCTTGCTGCCGTAGCTCTTGCCGTAGGCGTATCCGTAGCCGTAACCGTAGCTGTAGCCATGCGAATAGCCGTAGCGGCCCTGGGAAGAGGCGGTGCCGTTGAGAATGAGAGCCATGTTGCGATACTTCTTATCGTCGTAGACACGGTCAAGTTCGGGAAGCATCGAGCGCTCGAACAGTCCGGCACGTATAACGAAGATGGTGCGGTCAGCGTACTGGTCGATGATCTGTGCGTCTGCAACCACTTCCACAGGGGGGCAGTCGATAAGGATATAGTCGAAATAACCTCGCAGTGCCGAAAGCATTTCCCCGAACCGCGGAGATTCAAGCAGCTCTGTGGGATTGGGAGGAATGCTGCCGACGGGCAGAATGCTCAGGTTCTCATGTTCAGGAGAAAGTACCAGGATGTTTCTGACATCTGCCACTCCACCGTTCAGCAAGTCGGAAAGGCCGCTTTCCGGTGATGATACATAGGCTGATGATGAACCGTGGCGCATGTCGCCGTCAATCACAAGCACTTTGCGGTTCTTGATAGCCAGCGACATCGCCAGATTCATGGTTATGAAAGATTTGCCGGAACCGGGATTGAACGAGGTGACAGCTATTACCTCTGCTCCATCCTTACCGGCACGCATGAATTCAAGGTTTGTGCGAAGTACACGGAATGCCTCGTTGATCACATTGCGGTTGCCTTGCGTAACCACAAATTCTTTGGAAGCATCATCATCCTTGCCACTCAACGGGATCTCTCCCAGGAACGGCACAATGGAATTCTCCACATCTTTGCGGCCACGCACTTTGGTGTTGTTCGTCTCCTTGAGGAATGCAACGCCGAATGGTATGGCCAGGCCGATGAGGAAGGACACCAGCAATACATTCCTGCGGTTGGGCATCGGCGGAATTCCTGAACCACCCGGCTGCTCAACCACGCGGGTATTATATGCGGTGAACGCCTGCGACAACTCGTTTTCCTCACGTTTCTGGAGCAGGAACAGATAAAGCGACTCTTTTACTTTCTGCTGACGTTCCACGGAAAGCAGATATTTGGCCTGCGTCGGACTGGATGCGATCTTTGAAGTGGTGGCGACCTGCGATCCCTGCAGGTTTTTGATCTGGGTGTTAAGTCCTACGATGACATTATCCACCGAGGCGATCATGGCGCCACGCATCGCCACAAGCTGCTCGTCGATGGCCATTACCAGAGGATTCTTTTCAGAAGATTTGGAAATCAAATTATTACGTTGCAGGATTTTCTCATTGTATTCTGCGATCTGCGACTGGAGATTCACATTGTCAACACCTGAATTGGTCGGCAAAAGCTGATCGGCATTATTGTCTGCAGAAAGATAGGAACGTATGTAACGCGTCATCTGCAGCTGGTTTTTAAGCGACAGGATCTCCTGTGCCATATTCTGATTCTGACTCATATACATCGCCGAAGCCGCCTCCACGTTGGGAATAAGGTGTTCCGATTTATATGACGATATATCGGAATCCACATGTCCGAGCTCGCTTTCGATCACTCCGAGACGCTCATTGATAAAATTGCTTGTTGAAACGGCGATCTGGTTTCTGTCTTTGATCCAGTTTTCGTTATACACTTCGATCAACATGTTCAGCACATCGTCGGCACGCTCTATGGAGCGGTCGGAGAAAGTAAGGTCTATAACCGAACCGATCTCTGCGTTTACTTTTACGCCAAGACGTCCGCGATATGATGCCACAGCCGCCCGCACCGGCATTTTCTCGACCTGGAGCAGCTCAGAGGCGCCATCGGTATAATAAGGCGATTTTTTCACTACAAGCGCACCCAGAGGGGTGGTAATGGTATCGCCCAACGCTCCGGAAAATGTTTTTCCTTCGAACTTCTGTTCTCCGCTTGTGACATCAGTGATCTTATACGTTCCCCCTTTGGCCAGATCAAGATTGAACGAAACATGTTTTTCCGCGAGTCCTTCTGTAAAATCGACTGTCACGGGCAGCGTCGTACCATAAGCCACATTGTCGTGGAATGTGCCGGAAGTAAAATAATTCACATCCAGATCAAGCCTCTTCACAACTTCCTCCATCACGGCAGAGGAGCGTAACGACGTCACCTCGTTCTTGATATTGGTATTGTTTTTGAACAGGCCGAGATCGGCGAACTCCTCCGCTCCTACCGACGATCCGCTCTGTGAATCGTCTTTCACCATAATGGCTGCCGCACGCGTATAGACCAACGGGGTGCGCAGTATGTATATCACACCCGCTCCGACGCACAGGAAGACCGAAAGCAGAACCCATGGCCAATAACGGAGAACACGATAAAAGATATCAGTCAGAGGCACTGCGTTGTTCGAAGGTGCAGTGTTTTTCTTCTTTGAGGTGGTTTCCATTATTGCCGTGTTATTTTGTTAATGAAATTACGAGTGTGGATATGGTAAGGGCGATAGAACCCAACGAAATCCAAAATGATGGAGTGAAGGGTGAGTTTCCGTTGGGGGTAGTCTCACGTATCTTCTTTTTATTGGGCGCTACATACACCACATCGTCCTGTTGCAGATAAAAAACCGGAGACGAATACACATTGTGTGTATCAGTAAGGTTTATAAAATAAGCCTGCTGCTTGCCGGCGCCGTCGGCTCGGAGCACCAACAGGTCCTCGCGTCGGCCGTTCAGGGTGAGATCGCCTGCCATAGCGATGGCATCAAGTATCGTCATACGGTCTTTATTGAACTCATATCTTCCCGGACTGCTCACTTCTCCAAGCACTGTTACGCCTGTATTGGCAAACTCGACTGTGACAATCGGATCCTTCACAAGATCCTCTTCCATCAGCCGGCCACGTATGTATTCGGCGACTTCGTATCTGGTCATTCCCGCAATATGTATTTCACCCAATACAGGGAAGTGTATGTCACCCTGCGGGTTTACAGTATAATATGAGATCTGGCCGCTTCCTGAGGCCCCGGTTTCCCCTACTTTGGATGTGGCGGATGTTGTTGACTGTATTCGCGATGACGTCTGGATTAGATTGAACAGCGTTGACAGCGAAGGATCCTGCGTATTGACTATTATGGAGAGTTTATCTTCCGGTTTAACCCTTATGTCAAGCACTTTCTCAGCCTGGACTGTCTGTCCGTAACTCAGATCCTGGAAATATACCACATCTTTCGGGGTGGAACACGATACTGCGAGCAGTCCTGCAAACGCGACTGCAAACAATTTTATTTTTTTCATTGTCATAGTTGATTAGCGTGTTTTAACGGCATAAAAATGCCTAGCGCCCATATTGATTGAGTACTGGTCGATTACTTAATGTCCTTATGAAAGATAAAAGAAGACGCCCCGCTCCAACAGCGGGTTATTCATTTAAACCTCACCATTCTCACGAATGACACAATACACCACCGCGCGACGTAGCCATGTCAGAGCACCTGAATGAAATCTGGCTCAACCTCAACAGCCGCTACCAACAAACCTGGCAGCTCTATGAGCAGACGCTTCTTTCCAGACCCTTTTATTTTCAACAATCTGCCCTGAAACCCATTTAATGGGCCGTCGCATATCACGCGTATCTCCGCTCCAAGCATTTTAGCGTCAATTTCAGAAGGGCGGAAATAACGGGGATTATTCACAGAATCAACAGCAGCTATAAAACGCTCCATTTCCTGTCTCCGCACGACAAGAGGTTCACAATAGCCTCCCCCCTTTACATATCTGTATTGAAGTGTGTCTATTCTATCCACAACCGGATCAAGGATCGCGCGGGTGGCATATACGAAAAGTAAATCTGATATAAAAGGAACGGTTTCCCGAACTCGCTTGCCGTATCTGTCAGCAACGCGGGTCACCATAGGAGTAAATACAACCAAACCGGACTCAGAGAGCTGCTGATAGGCTCTGATCCTGGCATTGGGACGTTTTAGATCCCTCATCACATACCACTGATCCTGCGGTTCTGTCTGAGGAGACATTTAACGATAATTTTAAACGGGGATAATTATTTGCCTTTTACACGAAAGGCAAAATCGGATAGTCCTGCCCGAACCACATTCTATCTGTCCTTCAAGCAGTTGTATAAGATATCTGAAAAGCTGTGCCCGAATTTGCCATTCCAACTTATTGAATCGGAAACCAATTACAGGCTTCAGAACTAAGGTTCGTCAAACAGAACCGGAAACTTTATCCGAGACTATTTCGGCTGCAAAAGTACAAAATTTTCCTCAATTCAGCACAATGCATCGCATATTTTCTATTTTTAAACAATATTCGGGCGTATTTTCAGGCTTATTTAAACTTGGCTTAGAATCTGTCTCTGTGTTTATTACATACATCACACGCTCAATATTACTCAGGGCGTAGCTCTACCCATGTAAAATCATGTCCAGTAGCCGGCAAAAACTTTTCAAACAAATCCGACAGGCTCAGTGATATACTTGATGTATTCACACACGGATGACATGCATAATGCCCCTCCCCTTCAGCGAGATCTTTATCTATGATCAAACGTACATGCTTCTCCGTATCAAAAATCAACCCCATCGGAGATACCGCGCCAGGACGTATATGGAGGTATTTCTCCATCATTTCAGGCGAGGCGAATGACAGCCTGGCACACCCGATCTGCGATGACAGATATTTGGTCTTAAAAGGCTTGTCGGCCGGCAACATAAGCAAAAAGAACTGCGTCTGCTGACGATTGGTAAGGAACAGATTTTTAAATACCGGAACTCCCAGCTCATTGCGCACAGCGGCACACTCGTCCATCGTAAACGCCGCCCGGTGGCAATACGTCATATAATCCACCCCAAGCTTATCCAGGAAATCATATACAGCCAGTTCCGCATCGCAGCGGGCATCGTTTCCATCAGTCGGACGCCCTTTATAAATCGTAGTCTTATCCATGTTCCTTAAATCTATACTCTCGCTTACAGACGCAAAATTAACCAATATTTCAAAAACCGTCAATATCCGCATTCAACCCAGCAAGCCATAATTACATGAGGATGTGTCATAATGACCCATCTGGGTCGTCGCCCGAGGGATTCAGGTTCGGTCTTTGACCAAAGTCCACTCCCGTCACCCTCAGGCTCCTACCATCTGGAACCATTCCGACAGCATCCTCGCCTTGTTGCTCAATTGCGGAACGGAAAACGGGAATTTAGTTCAATAAACTTTTGTATTTAAGAGAATGTTTATCTCGTTTGCAAACGAATAAATGAGTGATTGATTCCTAATGGGCGTGACTGAAGCTCCGGTGGACAATTACTCATTTTTAATGTGATAAAGTTACATAATATTGGGTTTCTCGGACGCGCCTGCGGTCACACAAAAGCCGAATCAGGCTTTCAACAGGAGGATGACGTGAATGGCGAGGTCGAAGAAAACGATCTTGGCATTGGCATTTGCGGCGATATCGGTGCGTGCGCTGGCGAATTCCGAGAGAAGACGCTCCACATTGCGCTCGTTTATGAAGGGGGAAAAACGGGTGCTGAATGCCTGTTCGGCAGGGGTCATATAAACGAGCGACGGGATATGCATATTATTGATGAAATTCTCACGCATCATCCGTTCGCAATATGAAAGGAAACGGATCTCTGCCTCGCGACCCAACGCCGATATATCTGTACTCCATTTACGCAATACACCCACCTGACGTTTGTACGCTGCACGCATAAGCAACATAAACAGTTCCAGAAACTGGGAATATTCTTTGCTCTGAAGCATATGGTTTCGCGCCGCCGTAAGGCTACCATCAGCTATATGGGCTACGGCCATCGCAGAAACATGGTCCGCGCCGAGTTCACGTTCAAGGTATGTGGCGATCTCAGGTGCCGGCACACGGTTTACCGACACGCTCTGCAAGCGCGAACGCACCGTCGGAAGGATTTCTCCGGGATTGTCACTCACAAACACGAGCAGTGAATCGGGAAACGGTTCCTCGATAAGTTTCAGCAACTTATTGGCACACTCATTCTGCATGCGCTCCGGAAGCCAGAAAAGCAATATCCTATATTTAGTTGAATATGACGTCTTTGAAAATTTTCGGGCGATACTCAGCGCTTCTGCCGAATAGACCACAGGCTGTCCGTTGGGATTGCCGAGCACCTGCAGCCAACGGTCAAACTCCATAAACGGAGAATCATTCAGAAACTTTTTCCAGTCATCCGCCAAGTCGTCGCATACACCTGCCGCACTTGCGGTCTTCAATATCGGGAATGAGAACACAGTATCGGGGTGATTGAAACTCTCATGCTGGAGGCATGACAGACAACGACCGCACGGCTCCCCTTCCGGCGTGCGGTTCTCACAATGGATATATTGCGCGAAAGCACGTGCCATAGCGAATTTTCCTGTTCCTGACGGTCCCTCTATCAGTATCGCATGCGGTATGCGTCCGCTGTCAGCCATCGCCCGCAACCTCTCTTTGGCCTGATAATTTCCCGGTATATCTGAGAATCGCACTGTAGTTAGAAGATTAAGTAAGTGATCGGATTATTTGTTCTGTTTTTTCTGATCTATATTTCCCCACGATGATCTGAAAAACTCGGTCGGAAGTATATCGGATACCGGATCGCGCGGAGAGGCTACCGGAATCCGCTCCGGGTTCAATGCCAGTTCGTTTATATACTTCAATGTCGTCTTCATGCCGCGCCACCGCATTATATCATCCAGATCAGTAAGTGGCGGTTCCTGCTTTATCAGCGCCTCGGATATCTCTATGGCATCCCGGTAATTCCCG
>CADFRV010000073.1 GCA_902836725.1 Muribaculaceae bacterium | reverse complement strand
GGTCTTCGGCCGCAGGATCATTGACCGCCTCCAGAAGATGCAGGTCGGAGAGATCGTCCGCAACCTTGGTCTGGAAGGCCAGATGAAGAAGACAGGCACCCCCACTATGGGAGGTATCATCATAATAATCGCCATCCTCATCCCGTGCCTGCTTGTAGGCAACCTCAACAACGTGTACATGCAGCTGATGCTCGTGGCCACCATGTGGCTCGGCACACTCGGGTTCGCCGACGACTACCTCAAGATCCACCGCAAGAATAAAGACGGCATGAGCGGCCGCTTCAAGATCGTGGGCCAGGTGGGTCTCGGCCTTATCGTGGGGCTTACCATGATGCTCAGCCCCGACATAGTGATACGCCAGAACCACGAGGTGACCAACGTGGAGACCGACGAGGTGGAGGAGGTGATATACGAATCGCACAACATCAAATCCACACAGACCACCATCCCCTTTGTCAAGGAGAATAACTTCGATTACGCGTCGCTGACAAAATGGATGGGCGACCATGCCCGCACCGGAGGGTGGATCCTGTTCATCATCGTCACAATCTTCGTGATCACGGCCACATCAAACGGAGCCAACCTCACCGACGGCCTCGACGGCCTCGCCACAGGATGCTCGGCGATAATAGCCGTGGCGCTCGGCATAATGGCATATCTCGGAGGCTCAGTGATCTACTCGAGCTACCTTAACATAATGTATATCCCGGGCAGCGAGGAGCTTGTGGTGTTCTGCGCTGCCTTCGTGGGCGCACTTGTAGGTTTCCTGTGGTACAACGCCTATCCGGCGCAGGTATTCATGGGCGACACCGGCTCGCTCACCATCGGTGGCATCATAGCGGTGCTCGCCATCCTCATCCACAAGGAGCTGCTGATACCGGTGCTGTGCGCCATATTCTTCGTGGAGGATGTATCGGTAATGATCCAGGTGGCATACTTCAAGTGGACCAAACGTCGCACCGGCGTGGGTAAACGCGTATTCAAGATGACCCCGCTGCACCACCACTTCCAGAAGCCGGGCAACTCCGGCATAGAAGCCATAATCCAGAAACCGATAGCGGCTATTCCTGAATCGAAAATCGTGACCCGTTTCTGGATCGTATGCATCTTCCTGGCAGTCATCACATTTGTAACACTAAAGATAAGATAAAACAACCCGGTAACCGGTCAGGGTACGTGAGGACGTCTCTCCCATCCCCGTGCCAAGACTTCTTACTTCTGATAAAGATATGAACGAAAAAGCAGGCAAGCGCCTCGTGATACTCGGAGGCGGAGAGAGCGGCATAGGCGCCGCCGTATTGGGAAAGGTAAAAGGGATGGATGTGTTTCTGAGCGACAGCGGCAAGATAGCTCCCCGCTATCTTGAGGCTCTGGAACGCTACAAGATCCCCTATGAACAGGGACAGCACACAGCGGAACTGATCCTCAACGCCGACGAAGTGGTGAAATCGCCCGGTGTGCCCCCCACGGCGCCTATGGTACAGGAAATAGTGAAACGCGGCATACCGGTAATCTCAGAAATAGAATTTGCCGGACGCTACTCCGACGCCAAGATGGTATGTATAACCGGCTCGAACGGAAAGACCACCACTACCATGCTCATCTATCATATACTGCGCGAGGCAGGCATCAATGTGGGCCTGGCCGGCAACGTGGGGCGCTCCCTGGCATGGCAGGTGGCCGAGGACCATCACGACGTGTATGTGGTGGAGTTAAGCTCCTTCCAGCTCGAGAACATGTATGACTTCCGCGCCAATGTGGCGGTGCTGATGAACATCACCCCCGACCACCTCGACCGCTACGAATACAAGATGCAGAACTATATCAACGCCAAATTCCGCATCATCCGCAACCTCACCCCCACCGACGCCTTCGTCTTCTGGGAGGAGGATCCCGTGATCACCGATCAGCTGAAACATATCTCCACCGAGGCACGCCTCTTCCCCTTCGCCGAACACCGCAAGGCAGACTCCGCCGCATGGCTCGACGAAAACGAGGAACTTTGCCTGGACACCAAGGAGACCAGACTGACCATGCCCCGCACACAGCTCGCCCTGCGCGGAGTGCACAACCTGCTCAACTCCATGGCAGCCGGCCTGAGCGCCGCCATCCTCGACATACGCAAGGAGGACATACGCCGCGCCCTGAGCGACTTCGAGGGTGTGGAGCACCGCCTGGAGCATGTGGAGACCATCTCCGGGGCACGCTGGGTCAACGATTCCAAGGCCACCAACGTGAACTCATGCTGGTATGCCCTCGAATCGATGCCCGAAGGGAAACATACCGTGCTCATCCTCGGAGGGAAGGACAAAGGTAACGACTACAACGACATACTACCCCTGGTCAAGGAGAAAGTGAAA
Organism: Muribaculaceae bacterium; assembly: GCA_902836725.1. Classification (GTDB taxonomy): domain Bacteria; phylum Bacteroidota; class Bacteroidia; order Bacteroidales; family Muribaculaceae; genus UBA7173. The sequence continues at coordinate 8,183 of CADFRV010000073.1, read as the reverse complement.
GCCATAGTGGCAATGGGTAAAGATAACAGCAAGATCGTGGATTTCTTCACCGGCAAAGTGCCCGTGATCCGCGACACCCATTCACTCGCCGACGCCGTGAAGGAGTGCCGTGAACTCGCCTGCGCGGGCGACACCGTGCTTCTGAGCCCCTGCTGCGCCAGCTTTGACCTCTTCTTCGGATACGAGGACCGCGGCACCAAGTTCAAGACAGCCGTAAGACAGATGAAAAAGAGGGAACTGGAGCAATAATCCGTTTCCTGACCCAAAACAGTAAATCACTTATAAATAAGGAGAAAAGTATAATGGCAACCACCAACCAGGCAGGAGCGTCCCCGCAGGCCGAACTGAAAAAGGACGTGCGGCTCCCCCTGCCTAAAGCCGACAAATATATCTGGGCCATCTACATACTGATGCTGCTTGTATCGGTGGTAGAGCTGTACAGCGCCTCGTCGCGCGAGGTGCAGGCCTCGAATGTGTTCGGTCCTCTGCTCCGTCACGGGCGCCTGTTACTTATCGGAGTGGCGATCACCGTAGGCATCTCCCGGCTGAAATACATCTGGTTCTACCGGTGTACGATAGCTTTCGGCATCATTGCCGTGATCCTGGGATTCTACGTGCTGTTCAAGGGCGACATCATCAACGGCGCCCGGCGAAGCACCACCATCCTGGGGATCCCGCTGCAGCCATCGGAGATACTGAAACTCGCCGTGGTGCTCTTCATAGCCTACATAATGTCGATAATGCAGACCCGCAAGGGGGTGCGCACATCGGCAGTGGTATGGAGCGCCGGCGCCGTGCTGCTATGCGGCGGCCTCCTGTTCACGCAGGGACTCACCAACACTCTGCTCCTTATGGGGGTATCGTTCGCCATGATGCTTATCGGAGGCGTGCAATGGAGCAAATTCGGCATCATGCTCGCCATCTACGCCATAGTGGGGGGTGGCTTCTATTACGTCAAACACCTCAACGACAAGAATATAGACCATATAGAGCAACAGACCATCCTCGAGACCGGCAAGGACTCCTCGGGCAAAGAGGCCACGGCCGACCGCACCGGCCTGCAGAAAGGGCGCATAGCCAACTGGCTCGGCGACTCCATCCCAAAATACAAGAAAGAGATCACTTCGGTGAACCGCCAGGAGATGTACTCCTACATGGCACAGGCACACGGAGGGATCTCGGGGGTGCTTCCCGGCAACTCACGCGAGACATCGCGCCTGCCGCTCGCATTCTCCGACTATATATTCGCCATAGTGGTAGAGGACTGGGGACTGATCGGGGGGATAGGGCTGCTTGTGCTCTATCTGGCGCTGCTCGGAAGGGCGGGCGCCATAGCCGCGCGCTGCTCGCGCGCCTTCCCCGCATTGCTCGTGATGGGAATGGCGGTGATGATAGTGCTGCAGGCACTGTTCCATATGGCCATCGTCACCGGTGTGTTCCCCGTGTCGGGACAACCGCTCCCGCTCATCTCCAAAGGTGGCTCATCGATCATAGTGACCTCCATTGCCTTCGGCATCATGCTCAGTGTGAGCCGCTATGCCGTGCAGAGCAACAAGCAGAAAGATATCAATGCCGAGATACTGGAACTTCCTGAAGAGCTCTCGGCCGAGAACCGCGGAAAGCTGATCTGAACCGTATCAGCGGCCCCCGACAAACCATACACAAAGTAGCGACAAGATGAAAGTGCTTATATCCGGTGGAGGAACCGGTGGACATATTTTCCCCGCAGTGGCGATAGCAAACGCCGTGAAGCGCCGCAACCCCGATGCCCAGATACTCTTTGTAGGCGCCGAGGGGCGCATGGAGATGGAGCGTGTGCCCGCTGCAGGCTACGACATAGTGGGACTTCCCGTTGCGGGATTCGACCGCAAGCGGCTCTGGCGCAACATCGGTGTGCTGATAAAGCTGTACCGCAGCATGAGGCGTGCCAAAAAAGTGCTGCGCGAGTTCCGCCCCGACGTGGCGGTGGGTGTAGGAGGCTATGCCTCAGGTCCCATGCTGAAAGAGGCGCAGAAAAACGGCATACCCACGCTGATACAGGAACAGAACTCCTATGCCGGAGTGACAAACAAGCTGCTCGCGGCGAAAGCGAACCGCATCTGCGTGGCCTACGACGGCATGGAACGCTTCTTCCCCGCCGGCAGCATAGTGAAGACCGGCAACCCCGTGCGCAAGGATATCGTAAGCTCCACGCTGAGCCGTGAGGATGCCAAACGCGAACTCGGCTTCAACCCCAACCGGCCGCTCGTGCTCGTGGTAGGGGGAAGTCTCGGCGCCCGCACCATCAACGACTCCATGAAGGAGGCCGCGCCCGCGCTGCTGCAGTCAGGAGCCGCCATCCTATGGCAGACAGGGAAAAACTATGCCGCCGAATGCCAGCAGACGGAAAAAAACATCAACGATGCGAACCTTAAGGCCGTGCCGTTCGTTAGCCGTATGGATCTGGCCTATCGCGCCGCCGATGTGGTGGTGAGCCGTGCCGGCGCAAGCACCATAAGTGAACTGCAGCTTGTGGGAGCACCGGCGATCCTTGTACCCTCCCCCAATGTGGCCGAAGACCACCAGCGCAAGAATGCCGAGGCGCTCGCAAAACGCGACGCCGCCATAATGATTCTCGACCGCGACTGCAGAACCTCTCTCCTGGAGGCAGTGACGGCACTCCTCCGCGACAAGAAATGCCGCGATACGCTGAGCGCCAATGTAAAAGCGATGGCAATGGAAAACTCCGACGAGCGCATCGTGGATGAACTGATACAATTGACAACCGACAAGTAAGAGAAAAAAATACAGTGGAAATCAAACAGATATATTTTGTAGGAGCAGGCGGCATAGGTATGGCCGCCCTCGAAAGATACTATCTGGCAAAAGGGATACCGGTGGCAGGCTACGACCACACCCGGTCAGCCCTTACCGACAGCCTGGAAAAAGAGGGAGCGCACATATGCTTCGACGACGATGTGGAGAAGGCTGTGCCCGCGGCATTCCGCGACAAAGCCACCACCCTGGCCGTATATACCCCCGCCATACCGCACGACAACAAGGTATTGAGCTATTTCCGCGACGGCGGTTTCAGACTGGTGAAACGCGCCGCACTGCTCGGCGAAGTAACCCGCGGAAGCAAAGCCCTCTGCTTCTCCGGCACACACGGAAAAACCACCACCTCCTCTATGGCCGCCCATATAATGCACATGTGCGACTGCGGCTGCAACGCCTTCCTCGGAGGTGTGCTCAGAAACTACAACTCCAACTACCTGCTTGATGCCGCCAGCGGATACTCAGTGGTGGAGGCCGACGAATTCGACAGATCGTTCCATCATCTCACCCCCTACATAGCGGTAGTGACAGCCACCGATCCCGACCATCTCGACATATACGGCGACGAGGAGAGCTATCTCGAAGGGTTCGCACACTTTACTGAGCTGATACGCCCCGACGGCGCCCTGGTGGTGCATACCGGCCTGAAACTCAAGCCCCGCCCCGCAGAGGGAGTCAAAGTCTACACCTACTCGAAAGAGGAGGGAGATTTCCATGCCGAAAACATACGCCGCGGCAACGGCGAGATACACTTCGATTTCATATATCCCGGCGGAAGCATCCGCGACATAAACCTCGGCGTGCCGGTGGAGATCAACGTGGAGAACGCTGTGGCGGCACTCGCCGCCTGCTATCTCACAGGCGACATGGATCCCGCGCGTGCCCGCGAGGCCATAGGCACATTCATGGGGCCGAAACGCCGCTTCGAGTTCCATCTGAAGGAGGCAGGGGAGCATGGCCGTGTCATAATCGACGACTACGCCCACCATCCCGACGAACTGCGCGCGTCGATAGAATCAGTAAAAGCGCTCTATCCCGGCCGCAGACTCACCGTAGCTTTCCAGCCACACCTCTTCACCCGCACCCGCGACTTCCATCGCGAATTTGCCTCGGCGCTCTCCCTTGCCGACGAAGTGATCCTGCTGCCCATATATCCGGCACGCGAGGAACCGATAGAGGGGGTCAGTTCCGAAATGATCCATAATCTCGTGACAACAGAAAAAAAACTGTTGAAAAAGCGTGAGGATTTGATAGATACGGTAAAAAACAGTAACTTTGAGATACTTTTGACCGCCGGCGCCGGCGATATAGCCGACCTGGTGGACAGACTGGTACCGGAAAAATGATCCCGGCACCGGACCAAACGCATACAAAAAGACCAACCGCTGATCCACAACCGCTGACCAATGTCAAAAACCGCCGTCATACGCTGTGTGTTGTCGCTGATCCTGATCGGCTACCTGGTGTTCGCGCTCTTTTGGGCAGACAGCATGGCAGCCCGCGAGATCTGCGGCGGCATAGACGTGCACGTGCTCCAGAGCCCTACGTCGCGCAACTTCGTCACCCCGTCGGAGATAAGCGCCCTTCTTAAGGAATGGAAGCTCGACCGCACCGACATGCCGGTAAGCTCCATCGACACCCAGAAGATCGAGGATAGCCTGGAGGGTATCGACAACATAGAGCATGCCAATGTGGAGCGTCTGTCAGACAACCGCCTGCGCCTGACGGTGACCCCCATGAAGCCCGTGGCACGTATATTCGACAACCACGGCAGGTCATATTACATAAACCGCCAGGGGAAACGGCTCACCGCCAACGCAAGGTTCCGCCTCGACGTGCCGGTGATAACAGGCGCGTTCGACTCGGTGCGCACCCCCGTGTCGCTGCTCCCGCTGATCAACCGCATTGCCTCCGACTCGGCATGGAACGCCATCGTGTCGCATGTGGCCGTGGAGCCAGGGACACGCGATGTGCTGCTGGTGCCCATGATCCGTGGCCATGTGATCAATCTGGGTGAGCCTGACGACATTGACGACAAGCTGGAGCGTGTGATGCTGATGTATCACAAAGTGATGCCCCTGAAAGGGTGGAACTACTACGACACTATCTCGGTGAAATGGCGCGGGCAGGTGGTGGCCACCCGCAGGGTGAAATCGCTGCCCGAACCTCTGATAAGGTTTGACCGTGCCGACGACGAGATATATGAGGAGGATGTGAACTCCATGCTCACCTCGGTGGATGCCGACAGCGTGAAAAGTATCAGCAACTGAAATTTATAAGCGAGTACAGTAACAAGAAACAATAATCAAGAGCTGTGATCGGCACAGGGGCGCCCGACAACCCCCGGGAAGATCACTAATATTGATAACGATATGGGAGAAAAAGAGCAGGACCGCTATATAGTGGCATTCGAGATAGGCAGCTCCAAGATAAGGGGCGCCGTTGGTATTGTGGACCGCTCAGGTGTGGTGGATGTGGTAGCCACCGAGGAGGAGCGGCTCATCGACAAGGTGCGCTACGGCTGCATCGAGAACACCGAGGTGAGCGACGCCCTACAGCGTGTGACCGAACGTCTGGAAGCCTATCCGCGTGTGTCGCCGCGCATGATCACCGGAGCCTATGTGGCCCTGGGGGGACGCTCGCTGATGAGTCGCACTGTAGATGTGGACCTCACTCTCCCTACCGAAACGGAAATAACACGCCCGATAATCACCGAACTGATGCAGAAGGCATCGGCCACCGTGGATCCCACACGCGACGTGGTGGAGGTGGTGCCTGTGCGCTTCACAGTCGACGACAAGACCCAGGCAAACCCTGTGGGCACCTACGGCAACCGTCTTGCCGCCCGCATGACAGTGATAAGCTGTGACCCGAAGATCAAGCGTATGCTCCGCCGTGTGGTCGGGGAGCGTGCTGGATTCAATATCATCGACTATGTGAACCGCACCCTTGCCGAGGCCGACATGGTGCTCACCGACGACGAACGCCGCCTCGGGTGCATGCTCGTGGATTTCGGCGCCGAGACCACATCGGTGGCCATCTTCAAGAACGGAGCCGCCATATACCAGGCTACCCTCCCGATGGGTTCGCGCAACATCACCCTCGACCTCACGACACTCAATTATACCGAGGAACGTGCCGAAGAGATAAAGCGTGTGAGCGGCAACGCCATGACGCAGGATGGCGCACGGCGCAAAATGCAGTCGGCCGACGGCATCGACTATACCGAGATCAACAACTACGTGCATGCCCGCACCGACGAGATCATCGCCAACATCATGGCACAGCTCGAGTATGCCGGCGTGAGCGATTCCGATCTGCCAGGCGGTATCATCGTGGTGGGCGGAGGTGCCCGTCTGCGCGGCTTCAATGACCTGCTCGCCCAGGAGAGCAACCTGAAAGTGCGCCAGGGCGCTCCCAATGCCTCGGTGCGCATTTCCGACGGCTCCATCCACGGCACAGATGCAGTGGATGTGATCTCAATACTCCTTGACGCCTCCCGCGATCCCTACGAGGAATGCACCGAGATGCCCGAGGAGGCAGAAACCGAGACCGGCGAGGATGAACGCAACGGCTACGAGAAGATCTATTCCGGCGACAAGGCTCCCAGAGAGGAGGATACCGTAAGAATCGGCAGACTTTACGATGACGACGATGACAACAACGGCAAAAAGAAGAAACACCAGTCGGAAAAACAGCCTGTGAAGACCGGCAAATCATGGCTCGACCGCCTGCAGGAACGCCTGTCAATGATAATGAAAGAGCAGGAAGACCTCGAAAACGAAGAATAACCGCACCCCAAAAACAACATCGAATCAATGAGCATAGAAGATATAGACCAGACTTCATCGTTTGTCGAAGATCAGGCAGGCGATGTGATTATCAAGATAATAGGTGTTGGCGGCGGCGGTGACAATGCTGTCAACCACATGTTCGAGCAGGGTGTGGAGAAGGTGTCGTTCGTAGTGTGCAACACCGACCGCCAGGCTCTGAAGAACTCTGTAGTACCCAACAAACTGCTTATAGGCCCGCAGACCACCAAAGGTCTGGGAGCCGGCAACAAGCCGGAACTCGCACGCGAGGCCGCCGAAGAGAGCGCCGAGGATATAGCGCGCCTCTTTGACGACGAGACCAAGATGGTGTTCATCACCGCCGGCATGGGTGGAGGCACCGGTACCGGCGCCGCTCCCGTGGTGGCACGCATAGCCCAGGAGCGGGGTCTGCTCACCATAGGCATCGTCACCATCCCCTTCTTCTTCGAAGGGCAGAAAAAGATCCTCAAGGCGCTCGACGGCGCCGAGGAGATGAGCAAGTATGTGGATGCCCTTCTGGTGGTGAACAACGAGCAGCTGACAGAGATATACCACGACCTCGACCTTATCAACGCCTTCGGCAAGGCCGACGATACCCTTACCAACGCGGCACGTTCGATCTCGGAGCTTATAACCTGCGACGGATACATGAACCTTGACTTCAACGACGTGAACACCACCCTGCGCGAGGGTGGAGCCGCCATCATCTCCACAGGTTACGGCGAGGGTGAGAACCGCGTGAGCAAGGCCATCGATGACGCCCTTAACTCGCCGCTGCTCAAGAACAAGGACATATCACGCTCCAAGCGCCTACTGTTCAACCTCTACTTCTCGCGCCAGGCCGAAGACCGCTTCGTGATGGGAGAGGCAAAAGAGCTTACCGCCTTCATATCGAACATCGACAAGGATGTGGATGTGATCTACGGTATCTGCTTTGACGACACTCTGGGCAACAAGGTGAAGATGACCATTCTCGCCGCAGGTTTCCCGCTCTCGATAAAAGGTGGCGACATACCCCCGACGGGAGGTATGGGCGGTTTCGAGCGTATGCGCAAGACCACCACACCCCTCGACCAGGCACAGCAGGCCGAGGAGGAGAGCAAGATCATCAGCAAGATCTATGGCGACAACAAGGTGAAGAAAATGGAGCAGACCCGCGCCTCACAGCGCTATATCGTGCTCCGTCCCGACCAGTTCGACGACAATGCGGTGATAGAGACATTCGAGCATTCGCCGGCTTACAACCGCGACAAACGGATAGCCGACGAGGTGCGCAACAATGCTCCCCGCACAACAACTCCCCCACCTGCTCCTCAACAGCAGCCTGCGCCGCACCCTGCGGCACCGGCCGACATTCCTCCGGTAACCCCCGAGAAGGAGCAGCCCCGATATAGTTCCGACAACGGGAGCCATCATATCGAATTTTAACAGCATATCCGCTGAAAAATATCATAAGAGGGTGTGTCAAAATTTACGCAATTTTGGCGCACCCCTTGTTTCTGTCCGGATGGGGAGGGTGCTGTCAGAATGGTTCCAGATGGTAGGAGCCTGAGGGTG
>CADFRV010000072.1 GCA_902836725.1 Muribaculaceae bacterium | reverse complement strand
AGCTTACACCGTTGGCTTCCTGGCAGGTATTGAGCGCGAACACACTCATGGAGAAACGTTCGTTGGTATTGGGGTTCTCACGTCCCATATTCATGAGATCATTCCATGAGATACCGAGTTTTGCGGGATACTCGCCCATATATTTGCCGAAGAGACCTTCGTCGAAATAGTCGTGCCCTGCGGGTACGGGGGTATGCACGGTATAAAGGCTTGATGCGCGCACCAGTTCAAGAGCCACATTGAAATCAAGATGCTGCTCCTGCACATAATCCACAAGACGCTGCAGGTTGAGAAGAGCGGCATGGCCTTCGTTGCAGTGATAGAGCTCGCTCTTGATGCCGAGTTTCTTGAGCATCAGCACACCGCCGATACCGAGGAGGTACTCCTGCTTGATACGGTTCTCCCAGTCACCGCCGTAAAGCTGATGGGTAATGACACGGTCAAATTCCGAGTTCATGTCAAAGTCGGTATCCATCAGATAGAGATTCATACGGCCCACGTTCACACGCCATACATGGCTGTAAATCGTACGTCCGGGGTAAGGCACCTCAAGAATCATGGGGCGGCCGTTCTCTTCCATCACCTGCTCGATGGGGAGCTGGTTGAAGTTCTGGGGCTCGTAGTTGGCGATCTGCTGGCCATCGACACTGAGCGACTGTGTGAAATATCCGAAACGGTAAAGGAAACCTACGGCAGTCATAGGCACACAGCTGTCAGATGCCTCCTTTATATAGTCTCCGGCAAGCACGCCGAGACCACCTGAATATATTTTGAGGGCGTTGCACAGGCCATACTCCATGGAGAAATAGCTCACAGAGGGGATATCCTTGCGCATCGGTTTCGCCATGTATTTTTTGAACATGTCATAGACATGGGCGATACGGTCCATGAAAGCCTTGTCGGCCATAATCTCCTCCATGCGCTCTGTGGAAAGATGCTGAAGCAGGATCACAGGATTCTCACCCGATGTGCGCCACAGATCCGGATTAAGATCGCGGAAAAGGGCTTTGGCCTCACTGTTCCATACCCACCAGAGATTTTTGGCGAGTTCTTCAAGGTTTTTGAGCTTGGAAGGAAGCTCGGAGGTAACTGTCAGATCCCTCCATGTGGGTGCGTTAGTGTTGCTAACTTGAAGTTTCATAATTTAGAATTATATGAATTTTGCGATTTTCGTATAATATAATTTACACGTATTCCGATTTCTCTCTCTTTATCAATATGTGCGACGTTTGTCGGCAGCGTCAAGTGCCTGCCTGAATGCGGTGACATAATATGTCATGAAATTGTTCCATTCGGCACGCTCTGCTGTCTCCCTGGCCGCCTTTGAAATGCGCTCGCGGAGATCGGCCGGCGCATCAGCAAGAGCACGCAGGTCTGAGGCAACCTTCTCCACCACCTCTCCGTAGTTCGAATCGGTGCGGTTCACGACCTCTACCCCGCTCTGCTGGAAACCTTCGCGTTTCTCGGAGAGTACCCACTGCCCGAAACCAGACAGCGAAGTGGTTACCGTAGGCACTCCGAAAGCCACGCTTTCAAGTGGCGTGTAACCCCACGGTTCATAATATGACGGGAATGCTGTGGCATCAAGTCCCGACAATATGTCGTAGTAATCCATATCCAGCACACCGTCGTTCCCATTGAGATAGCAGGGCATATATATCACCTGGACCGAGCTGTTCGCATCGGCATTTGTGGCGGTGAATCCCAACTGACGCATACGGTTCAGTATCGCATCCTCATTGGGGTTGTTCACTTCATGTGTTATTACCGGCTCTGCAAGCGGGGAAACCTGCGCATCATTCCCGGCAAGCCGATCGGTAAGATCCTTGCGCGGACATTTCACCCACGCCGGCACAAGCACAAAGGCCAGCACTGACTGCGATGGTTTGTTCTGCTCGATATTCTTTATTGCATCAAGGAATATATCGATACCTTTGTTGCGGTACTCGCAACGGCCTGAGGTGGCTACAATAAATGTGTCATCGGCCTGGCGGTGGCCGGTAAGTTTCTCCCCTACATTCAGAAGGGCCTCACGGGCAACCTGGCGTGCACGGCGAGCCTTGGATTTCACAGGAGCGAAATCGCCCTGAAAGCCGTTGGGTGTCACAACATCGGGACGACGCTCCAGAAGCTGCTCGCACTCGGCGGCGGTGACATCGCTCACAGTGGTAAAGCAGTCCGCTGCATGGGCGGCCGCTTTTTCAAGAGAGTGCTTGCTCTGCATGTTGAGCTCAGCCGCCATCTGGTCGCCATTATATGCGTGCAGATAATCATACAGAGGCTTGCCGTTGCCGCATATGCTTCTGCCTATCGATGTGGCATGGGTTGTGAAGATCGTACCTACATAAGGCACTTTCCATCTTGTATACAGAAGCCCCATACCGGTGGTCCACTCATCGAAATGGGCAAGCACGTTCTTGTGGCGAAGACGTTTGTAATTGCATATGCTTTCAATCACGGCTCCGGCAGCCAGAGCGAAGCAGCAGGCCTCGTCGTAATCGCCATAGCCGTGGAGTGAGTCCACGTGATAGCGTTCCCACATCTCTCCGTAATAATAATCCTTAAGCTGATACATGCCGTCGAACTTCACCAGAATAACAATCGGCTTTCCGGGAATGTTCCAACGCCCCACACGCACCGACACACCGGCAGGAAGTTCGGCTTTCTCTTTCCATTGGCGGAGAATAGACGGAACTTCAGTAAAATATGGGGATGGATTGTCTTCAGTCCAGACATCGGGACCGATGAATACAGTCTTGTCTTTATAGAGCTTCTGCAATGTGAGAGCTTTGGTCGAGAGCACCGTATAAATACCGCCCACCTTGTTGCAGACCTCCCAGCTTGTTTCAAAAATCAAATCAAGGTTTACAGTCTCAAGGTTCATAACCTGAATAAAGATTTATCAATACTTTTCAATTTTAGACCGCAAAGGTAGTGCTTTTTTTCGTATTAGAAATAAATACTTGCGCAAAAATTCAAATCAGGCTTTATATTGTAGCATCACCATCTGCGAAAAATCTTTCTATCTCTTATCAATAAGAGGCTTCTTCAAAAGCTATTTTCATTATTTTTACTACCATTAGTCAGTTATGTAATGCCATAATACATAATTGCTAACTGTAGCATTTTTTTCCACAGGTTGGTATTTTTCGTATTTTTGACTATCTTTGTGCATCTTGAAAACGGTATTTTTACCGTTATATATACAGAAAGGAGTGCACGCCTAGGCGATTTCTCCTTCAATACGCAATTAAGATTATATTTTTACTTACCCGACGCGATAGACTTCATTATTTAAGCATATATTTGCCGTCGCGTCAAATTATTTTCTTACAATCTATAATGAGAAACAGAATGTTTGAATTCTGCACAGGCACTATAGTTGCCTCTGTCGCATTTATGCCGTTCACACAGGATGCCTCGGCAAAAAACCAAGGCGATCCGGACGCTGTATACACGTTGTATGACACTTACGGCAATGATGATCTGGGACAGACTCTCACATCAGACGGAGACGCTCTTCTCAGATTATGGGCTCCTACTGCAGAAAAAGTGATGCTAAGGGTATATAATGAAGCCCGTGGAGGAAAGGCATTGGCTGAAATCCCAATGACCAAAGGGAACGGCGGCACATGGAGCGCACTGTTATCTCCGGCACCACTGGGGAAATATTACACCTACAGCGTGTTTGCCGACGGCAAATGGCTCCAGGAAACGCCCGGCATCTGGGCGAAAGCTGTCGGTGTCAACGGCATGAGAGGCGCCATAATAGATCTCAAAGATACCGATCCAGAAGGATGGGCTACAGACAAAGGCCCTGATATAAGCAAAATCAACGACGCCGTAATATACGAGATGCATCACCGCGACTTCTCGATGCATCCGTCGTCAGGAATTGTGAACAAAGGCAAGTTCCTCGCCATGACAGAAAACGGCACACAGAACCCCGAAGGGGAAGCCACAGGCATCGACCACCTCAAGGAACTGGGAGTGACACACGTGCATATCCTCCCCTCCTATGACTTCAACAGTATCGATGAAAGCCAGCTCCCCTCCAACGGTTACAACTGGGGATATGATCCGCAGAATTATAACGCCCCGGAAGGCTCATATTCAACAAATCCCGCGAATCCCGCCACCCGCATCACCGAGATGAAGCAGATGATAAAAGCGCTCCATGATGCAGGGATCGGTGTTGTAATGGATGTGGTGTATAACCATACCGCCCAGAACGACGACTCGAATTTCTCGCTTACCGTACCCGGATATTTCTACCGGCACCGCAGTGACGGCACATACAGCGATGCCTCGGGATGCGGCAATGAAACTGCATCGGAACGTAAGATGATGGGCGATTTCATCGTCAATTCCGTGAAACACTGGGCCAAGGAATACCATATCGACGGTTTCAGGTTCGATCTCATGGCTATACATGACACAGAGACCATGAACCGTGTTGCCAAAGAGCTTAAGGCCATCAATCCCAACATTTTTATCTACGGGGAAGGATGGACAGCGGGCGACTCACCACTCCCCTCCGAGCGGCGTGCGCTGAAAGAGAATGTCGCGAAAATGGATGGTATCGCAGTATTTTCCGATGATATCCGCGACGCTGTAAAAGGACATTATTCAGATGCCGCCGACCGCGGATTTGCCACTGGGAAACCGGGACTCGAAGAAACTGTAAAGATTGGAATAGTAGCCTCAACCGCTCATCCTCAGGTAGATTACAGCAAAGGCAACAACTCAAAATTCGCATACGCCTCGGCACCGACGCAGATCATAAACTATGTGTCATGCCACGACGACCTCACGCTCACCGACAAACTGCGCCGTTCAATGCCTGATGCCACCGACGCAGAAAGAATGCGTGCCGCACGTCTTGCGCAGACAATCGTGTTCACCTCCCAGGGCACACCGTTCATATTCGCCGGAGAAGAGGTCTTCCGCGACAAAAAGGGGGTACACAATTCCTACAAATCTCCTGACAGCATCAACGCCATCGACTGGAACCTCAAGCATCTAAACTCCTCCCAGTTCAATTATTATAAGGAGCTGATCGCACTCCGCAAGTCACATCCGGCTTTCCGCATGACAACTGCCGAAGATGTGGCGCGCCACATTCGTTTTGACAAAAGCGAACCGAATCTTATCAGCTATTCGCTCACGGATCACGCCAACGGGGACGAATGGAAAGAAATCAAGGTAATCCTTAACGGGCGTGATACCGACGCAGAAATCAAATTACCGAAAGGTGAATGGATGCAGGTATGTTACGACGGGGAGATTGACCACACCGGACTTAAAGATGATACAGACAACCCGATATCGGTCAAGGGTGGAAAATTCCGCGTACCACACAGATCAGCCGCCATTCTTGTAAAGACAAAATAATCGATCTGAACGATATGCGATGACAGGCATAAACTAAAAAGCGGGGCACCGAAAAGTAGTGCTCCGCTTTTTAGTTTATGGCTTATAATGTCACTTCACAACCGTGTAAGTGCCGGCTGCATATTCTTTGGATATGGTCTCACCAGGAAGTGTCACCTCGGCAACAGCACCTTCGGGAACAGTGAATTTCCATATCCATTTGTCACCGTCATATTTCCAGTTGCTCTTGATGACTCCGGCTGCGGATTTGTATTCGGCATCCACGAATCCAAGACGTTTGTCGGGAACAGGTTTCATGATTATGCGCTTGAAACCGGGCTGCTCAAGATCGGTTGATATACCGGCCATTGTCTCCCACATCCATTCGCACACCACGCCATATGCGTAATGGTTGAAGCTGTTCATGCCGCGGGGACCCATTCCATGTTCCACCATGTAACTATTCCATCGCTCCCAGATGGTGGTTGCGCCATTGTCGATAGAGTAGAGCCAGCTTGGGTTCTTGCGCTGGAAAAGCAACTCGTAGGCAATATCTTCCATGCCGTTCTCGGTAAGCGTCGGCATAAGGATAGATGTGCCGAGGAATCCGGTCTGCAGGCAGTTGTCATGTTCGGCGAAGTTCTTGCGCAGACGCGCGATCATATTGCTCTTTGCATCGCCGTCCACCAGACCGTTTTTCAGTGCGAAAAGAGCCGGTGTCTGCATCGTATTGAGTATCTCTGTCCTGAATTTCCCATCGGTGGTAAGGAAATTGTCACGCAGATACTGTCTGGCATCTTTAGCCATGGCATCATATTTTGCAGCATCGCGCCCGGTGGCCTTCGCCATGTCGCGCATCATTTCCGCATCCATCAGCCAGTAGTTGGCACTGAGATAGTTCCAGTAATCGTATGTTTCGGGACGGATAAACGTATTGCCGAGCTCATCGCGGTCATGCATGCCTCCGCCGCAGCTTTCAAGCGGCTCATAGCTGAGCCAGTCGGCCCACTGATAGTTTCCGTTTTCGGCCACAAGGGCATGATGGTTATATTTTGTCTTGTTGATATGGTCAACATACTTCTCGATGGCGTCCCAGTTCTCGTCCACGATCTGTGTATCGCCGAATTGCTTCCAGACAACCCATGGTACTATCACGCCTGCATCTGACCATCCCAGACGGGTGCACTCCCATCCGTACTGCGCCAGAGGAGCCACACCGGGGAATCCGCCAAGAGGATGCTGAGTGTCGCGCATGTCGCGCATCCATTTATGGAAGAAGTTCTTGGTATCAGCGAAATATGTGCCTGTCTCGGCGAAAACCTGGGTATCGGCAGTCCATCCGAGGCGCTCGTTGCGCTGAGGGCAGTCAGTGGGTACAGAGAGGTAGTTCGAACGCTGTCCCCAAACTGTGTTGGAGATAAGTCTGTTCACAAGATCGTTGCCGGTGGTCAGTTTTCCGGTCTCAAGTTCCTGTGCGATGGAAGTTACAGGCACAGACTTCAGTGATTTGATGCGCACTTCGTCATCAGCGGTTATCGATACGAAACGGTAACCGTAGAATGTACAGCGGGGGCGGTAGTTTACATACCCCTTGTTGTCGGCAAAAGTGTAATTGAGCAGCATGCCGGTCTCGGGTATACGCAGATTCAGACGGTGGCAACTGCCTTCTGGACCATCCATGCCGCGGCTCTTGGACCCGTTTCCATCGTTGAGAAGCTCGGCCGGCAGACATGTAAGCCTGGTCCCCTCTTTCGCACGGAATTCAAATGACGGCACTGCGGCGCAGTTCTGTCCGAAATCGACCACAAGAGTTTCTCCCGGGCGGATCACCATCTCTTCTCCCGGCTTATACTCCTTTGTAACGACAACTTTACCGAAAGCGTCGCCGCTTTCTCCTGTCACACCATTCCATACATAGGCTTTCTGAGGCTTCAGAGCCAGATCCTCACGCAGATATATCTCAGCACCCTTGGAGGGGAGAATCTCACCGTTGAACTCCGTATTTTTCTCCGGCGCCGACATTTTATGGGCAGCTTTATTGCCGGAAAGCTCGCGGGCGTCATATTCCTCACCGTCAAAAATAGCAGCATGTTTCACCGGACCGGCGATACCGGCTTTCCAGTCATCCGTATTTGTGCCGTAATATTTCTTCGTACCGTCTGCGAATGTCAGCTCAAGTACTCCGCGGAAAGCCACCTTTTTGCCGATCATGCCGTCGTGTCCGCCGGGAGTGATGATCTTGTCGCCCCACCATCCGGGGGTCACCTGCACGGAAAACACATTTTCAGCATCAGCTTTCTTGGAAACCGCGTCGGTCACATCGTATGTAAACGAGCGCTTGGTTTTGGCATAATGGGTGAAACCGGGTTTCAGAATCTCTTTTCCAACGGGCTGTCCGTTGACATACAGCTCATATACACCCAGACCGGCAGTCATCCATCGCGCTGAAACGAGCTTCTTTTCGTTCTTTATCACCGACATAAACCAGCTCGCGCCATCGGCTGCACGCTCGTTGTCTCCAGTTATGGCCCCTTTTATTACAGGAGCATCGACTACTGAGATCCATTCAGACTGATCCCACAAAGAATTGTCCAGCGCATCAATCCGTTTACCAACCTGAACGTCTTTGGCATAGGCAAGGCCTGTAGCAGATATAATGGCCACACCTGTCGCAAGCGTAATAGCAAGATTTCTTTTCATGTTAGACTATAATTTAAGGTGAGCAGTGAAACAATTGGTTATAAGAGATTTATCGGTATTGATTCAAAGTCTGGAATCTAACCTCGTAAATTAAGGCCGTTTTGCTCACTGCATACAAAGTTAAGGATTTTTTTTCTTTACACTCATATGTTTACAGAATTTTTCTACTATTAACCGACAACGTGGATAATGTGGCCTGTAACCATCATAACAAAGTTTGAAACTTAACCCCAGCCGCATCCGTTAAGAATAATTAATAATAGGGGGGGGTAATTGCGAACCATTCACTAACTTTGCATCGGATTGCAGGCCATATCCGGCAATATTATTAAATTTGCCATAAAAATTGTCCCTTACGCGACATGGCATGGCGGATTTTAACATGATCAATACCTGAAAACCAATATAGTTCAAATGAAAACAAAGTATTATTTACCTGCATTAGCCCCCCTGATGGCTATATCGAGTGCCGCTGCCCAACATGACAGGCCAAACATTGTGGTCATACTGGCCGATGACATGGGCACCAATGAAATAGGATGCTACGGCGGACAGAACCTCGCCACACCAAATATCGACAGGTTGGCTGACGAAGGCATACGCATGACCAACAACTATGCATCCATGGCTATGAGTGTGCCGATCCGTGCCTCGCTTTATACCGGCCTCTATCCTGCACGACATGGATCATACCAGAACCACAAGGCCACATACAGCACTGTAAAAAGCGCAGCACACTATCTGGCCGATCTCGGATACCGCGTGGGGCGCGCCGGGAAAGACCATCCGGCAAATCAGCCAAAGGTATATCCATTTGAAAAAATAGACGGTTTTACAGTAAACTGCGTGGCATCAAAACCGCCGGTTTCCACCCCCGACGGGATAAAATCATTCATGCAGCGCGATCCCGACGAACCATTCTGCCTGTATGTATGCAGTATCCATTCCCATATGCCGTGGGATGCCGGCGATGCGTCGGAGTTCAATGAAGCCGACATCAAACTGCCCCCCAACTGCGTTGACAACCGGCAGACACGCAAAGAATTCTGCAATTATCTGGCAGAACTGCGTCTGCTCGACAATGAGGTGGGAATGGTCTATGACGCTCTGGAAGAATCAGGAGAACTTGACAACACGCTTGTCATATTTCTGGCCGAGCAAGGGCCGCAGATGCCTTTCGGAAAATGGACACTATACCGCTACGGCACAAACAGCGGATTTATAGCACGATATCCCAAAGCCATAAAAGCGGGCACCGTCAGCGACGCACTCGTGCAATATGAGGATATACTGCCTACGATGATCGATTTCGCTGGAGGTGAACCTATCGAAGGATTGGACGGCATGAGCTGCCTTGATGTCCTTTACGGAAATAAAACCGACCACCGCGACTGGGCCTATGGCATACACAACAACATACCGGAGGGTGACTCATACCCTATCCGGAGCATACAGGACAAGCGATACAAGCTCATTGTAAACCTTACTCCTGAGGTTGACTATCATTGTAAATATGTGACGAAACCGGGCAGCTCCATGTGGAAATCATGGCTTGAAACAGCAGAGACCGATGAGAATGCACGCCGTCTGGTCAACAGTTATCTGACACGTCCGGCCATCGAGCTGTACGATCTGCAGGAAGATCCCTGGGAACTGAACAATATTGCCGACGCGCCGGAACACGCGGAGCGTATCGCCACCATGCGCGCCGCTCTTGAAGAATGGATGGAGCAGCAGGGTGACCGCGGTGTACGCATGGATACGAAAGATCCTGAATCGCCCGACGAAAAAACACCCGTAGCCATAACTTGCCTGGAAGATATCGACAACATCATTCGTAATGATATGACAGGAAATTACTACCTTACCGCCGACATCGATATCCCCGAAGGGACACAGTGGATACCCATCGGAGCCTCAAGTGCCAACGACAACGACCCTGCACGTTTCAGCGGTATACTCGACGGACGCGGACACAGCATAAAGGGACTGACCAACACGACAGGCACATCATTCAAAGGACTGTTCGGCCGCATGGACCACGGGACTGTGAAGAATCTTAATCTCGTTGATGTGAACATAAAGGGTGCGGCCCCGTCGGGAGGAGTTACCGGTGCCATGATCGGTGCGAGCACAATCCAGCATGTATCCGTCACCGGCCGCATCGAATCAGGTACAGAGGCGGGCGGTCTGGTAGGCCGCGTGGCGCGTGATCCGAACCACACTGAATACAACCGCATTCACGACTGTTATGCCAATGCCGAAGTCGTCGCTACAAAGCTGAGCACAAACCTGGTCAACGATCCATCATGCGCAGGGGGAATAGTTGGCCTCGTGCATAGCGACGATGGTGCCAGCGTAGCCAAACTCGACATACAGCGCGTATATTTCACCGGGAAAGTCTCATCCGCGCAGATGAATAACAATGCCGGAAACGCCGGAGGCATTGTCGCCATCACTCAGGAGCAGCATGCCATCAGGATGACAGAAGTGCTTTGCCTCGCCGAATCACTCACCGCACATACAC
>CADFRV010000071.1 GCA_902836725.1 Muribaculaceae bacterium | reverse complement strand
GCTACAGCTACGACTACCCCACATCGGCAATCGCCAAGGCGTCGTCGGGAAGCCACGAGATATTCGCCGGCTACAGCCTCAAGCTCGATCTCTCCGACAAAAACCGACACCGACATAAAAGCATCCGCATAATGTAACTGCGGAAACGCATCTTAACCAAAAACAAAGATCTGAATAACAAGAGGATAATCACCATATGAAGAAGAACGTTTCGTTATATCTCTTGCCGGTTGCGATCGGCGCTCTGGTGGCATCATGCGCCGCGGGAGCACGCTCATCCAGCGGAGGCGAGGTTACCGGTGTGGGCGGTACAGCCTGGGCCGAGCCTACTCCTTACGGCATGGTGCTCGTCAGCCGGGGATCCATGGAAATGGGACCGCAGAAAGCAGACAGTGCATGGAATCTTGCAGCCGATCCCAAAGGGATGTCGGTCGACGCTTTCTGGATGGATGAGACAGAAATAACAAACTCGAAATACAAGCAATTTGTGTTCTGGGTGCGCGACTCGATCATCAGGGAACGCCTTGCGGATCCCGCATACGGAGGAAACGAGGAATACAAAATCGAGGAAGACCGCGAAGGCAACCCCGTGAAACCACATCTCAACTGGAACAAGCCCATCCCCTGGCGCAATCCCGGGGAAGACGAGGCACGCGCCATCGAGAGCGTGTACCGCACCAACCCGATAACCGGTGCCAGGGAGCTTGATCCCGAGCAGCTCAATTACCGTTACGAGGTGTACAACCACACCGAGGCTGCCAAACGCAAAAACCGCCTGAATCCGCGCCGCCGCGAATACAATACCGACCGCCCTGTCCCCACAGATATACCTGTGATTTCGAAAGACACGGCGTTTATCAACGACGAGGGTGAGATCATCCGCCAGACAATATCGCGCGGACTTACCGGCGACTACGATTTCCTCAACACATACATAGTGAACGTATACCCCGACACTACCGTATGGGTCAACGACTTCGAGAACGCATACAACGAACCTTACGTGCGCATGTATTTCAGCCACGGAGGCTACAGCGAATATCCTGTAGTGGGTGTAAGCTGGGAACAGGCCAATGCGTTCTGCAACTGGCGCACCGATTTCCTCAAACGCGCGCTCGGCAAAGAGGGTGTGTATGTGGAGCCTTACCGTCTGCCTACAGAGGCGGAATGGGAGTTCGCCGCCCGTGCCGGAGAAAACGACAACATGTATCCCTGGGAGGGGGACCTGCCTATAAGCGAGGACAAAGGATGCTTCTATGCCAACTTCAAGCCCAACGACGGCAACTATGTGAAGGACGGCCACCTCATCACATCGCGTGTAGGCACCTATTCGCCAAACGATTTCGGCCTCTACGACATGGCCGGCAACGTGAGCGAGTGGACCTCTACCGCCTATACCGAAGGGGTAAGCAAACTCACCAGCGACCTCAACCCGCAATACCGCTACGATGCAGCCGACGAGGACCCATACCGCATGAAACGCAAGATCGTGCGCGGAGGCTCATGGAAAGATGTGGCACACAACGTGCGAAGCGACATACGCATGTGGGAATACCAGAACGAGCAGCGCTCCTATATCGGTTTCCGCTGCGTGCGGTCGCAGATAGGTTTTGCCAAAGGACAGCAACTCAACAAAAAGAAGTAAACCACTCTATTGTAAACAATGGGAAAGTTCAAGACATATAAACGCGGCCTGAGTGCCTTCATTTCAAGCGAGAAAGGACAGCGTTTCTTCAATTTCGCATACTCCATCGGCGCGGCCATCGTGATCTGGGGAGCACTTTTCAAGATCCTGCACCTCCCCGGCGGCAACTTCCTGCTGTCGCTCGGCATGGGTACCGAGGTGCTCATGTTCATGCTCACCGCCTTCGACCGTCCGCCACGCGAGTACAAATGGGAAAATGTCTTTCCCGTTTTCGATACCGACAACCCTGAGGACCGCCCCGACTTCAACGGAACCGGCGGAGGCGGAGTGGTTATCAATGGCGGTATCGCCGGAACCCAGGGCGCAGGCGTACAGCAGGCCCCGCGTGCCGACATACCCACCCCTGTTCTGAGCGACAACGCATCGCCCGGCGAGGTAATGGCACAGGTAACCGACGCCACACAGCTCTATCTGGCACAGATCACAGAGATGACCAACGAGCTTCGCCACCTTCAGGACACCACCCGCTCGCTCAACAAGGTAAGCGACGTGCTACTGGAATCCTACAAGGCCATCACCGAAAATTCGGCCAACATAACAGAAAGTTCACGCGGCTATGTGGAGCAGATGCAGGATCTCAACCGCAATATCCACGGTCTGAACACCATCTACGAGATACAGCTCAAAAGCGTATCGTCGCAGCTCGATTCGATCGACAGCGTAAACCGCGGCATAAAGGACATACGCGACATGTATGTGAAATCTTCCGAGACAAGCGCCCGCTACTGCGCCGAGACAGAGAAAATGGCCCGCTACATGCAGCAGCTAAACTCTGTGTACGAGAAGATGATCACCGCCATGACCATCAACATGTACCGCCCCATGATGAATCCCGAGGGGATGCCTCAGACACCTCCCACTCCCCCGACTCCTCCAGTTAACCCGGACCAGAACTAAAATATAATTTTCAACACCGATATATGGGCAGCAACAACACAAGGCTTTCGCCACGTCAGAAGATGATAAACCTCATGTATATCGTCCTGACTGCCATGCTGGCTCTGAACGTGTCGAGCGACGTGCTCAACGGGTTCACACAGGTGGAAGAGGGCCTAAAGCGCACCAACAACAACGTGGAACAGCGCAACGCAGCCATTCTCAACACCCTTGAGGCATTTGCGGCACAGAATCCCGACAAAGGCCAGAGGTGGTATGACAAGGCCACCGAGGTGCGCCGTGTGACAGACCGCATCTACACCCAGATAGACTCGCTGAAACATCTCATCGTGCAGCGCGCCGACGGCGATGACGCCGATCTGAACAACATACTCAACCGCGACGACCTCGAAGCCGCTTCGGTGGTTATGCTTTCCGGACCAAATCCGCAGGGTAAAAAACTGCGTACCGCCATAGAGGCATACCGCACCTACATCGGCTCGCTGATGGCCGATTCGGGAAAACGCAAAAGCATAGAGACCGCCCTCTCCACCGATCCCGTCCTCATAAAAGGCACACTCGGCAAGCAGTCGTGGGAGGAATCCAAATTCAATACACAGCCTGTGGTGGCTGCTGTGACACTCCTGACCAAGCTACAGAACGATGTGAAGTACGCCGAAGGTGAGGCCCTGCAGACATTGCTCGCAAATGTGGACGCCGGCGACGTGAGAGTGAACGAACTCAATGCATTCGTCATACCGCAGAGCCGCTTCGTAATGCGCGGAGGCCGTTACTCGGCAAACATCGTACTCGCAGCGGTAGATACCACGGCGCGCCCGGAAATCTACATCAACGGTAACAAACTGGCCAACGAGCACGGGCTTTACGAACTTAACCCCGGCGCCACCGGAACATTCGATTACAAAGGCTATCTGGAGGTGCCGCACGGCGACGGATCCGTCACTCGCCATCCTTTCCAGTCAAGCTATACAGTTATCGAGCCTACCGCCACCGTTTCGGCCACGATGATGAACGTGCTCTATGCAGGTATCGACAACCCCATCTCCATATCCGTACCTGGTGTGGCCAACAGCACCGTGAGCGCCACCATGACAAACGGCACGCTCACACGCAACGGAGACCACTGGGTGGCACATCCTTCTAAAGTAGGCGAGGATGCCGTAGTCAGCGTCAGCGCCGAAATGGACGGCCGTCCCATGAAAATGTCTGAGACAAAATTCAGGGTGCGCAAGCTCCCCGATCCCACCCCGTATATAGCGTTCCAGGACAACAACGGCAACACAGCCCATTACAAAGGCGGTGGCCGCGGACTGGCCAAGGCACAGCTTGTAAACGCCCCGGGCATAGAGGCCGCTATTGACGACGACCTGCTCAACATCCAGTTCAAGGTGCTGAGCTTCGAGACCGTATTCTTCGATTCGATGGGCAATGCCATCCCCGAAGTGTCGGACGGGGCGCAGTTCTCGCAGCGGCAGAAAGATTCGTTCCGTCGCCTGAGC
The DNA here is from genome assembly GCA_902836725.1 of Muribaculaceae bacterium. Taxonomy (GTDB): domain Bacteria; phylum Bacteroidota; class Bacteroidia; order Bacteroidales; family Muribaculaceae; genus UBA7173. Next base: position 6,642 of record CADFRV010000071.1, on the reverse strand, counting down.
CGCGGCAAACGTTTCTACATCAGCCGCGTGAAAGCCACAGGTCCCGACGGTATAACCCGCGATCTCGCTCCCATTGAGGTGATAGTAAACTAACCCCGATTGATCTCTCCCACATCCAGAATCCACCAAGACTAATCATACAACATACCATATCGACATGAAGTTGTTAACCAAATATGCTGTCGCAGCCATAACCGTCACATCCGCGGTGTTTGCAGGTTTTGCACAGGACGACGCCTCGTCGAGCAGCTCGATAGTGCGCCGGCGCGGTGCCGACGACCGTCGCGGCAATGCCGCAGCCCAGCAGGCGCCCGGAGTTACGGACCGTATGCAGGAATTCTACAAACCGAACCAGACCAGCGATGCCGACAAGATGTGGATGCGTGTGATATACCGCGATCTCGAACTTGACAACCCCAAAAACGCATCACTGTATTATCCTGAAGAGGTGGTTGACGGACAGGAAAACCTGTTCCGCATAATCATGCGCCTGCTCGCCGACAACCAGATCTCTGCCTATGAATATCTTGACGGCAAGGAAATCTTCACCGACCAGTACAAGATAAAGGTGCGCGACATGCTCGACCGTTTCCATGTGCTGTATGCCGACGCCAAAGGATCCACCGAGAAGAATCCGAAATTCACAATAGAGGAAAGCGATGTGCCCGCAAACGAGGTTCTGTCGTATTACATACTTGAGAAATGGGAATTCGACTCACGAACCAACAAAACCAAACGCGTGGTGGAGGCGCTCTGTCCTGTTCTTCACCGTGCAGATGATTTCGGTGGTGAAGCGATACGCTATCCCATGTTCTGGGTAAAACTGCCCGACATACGCCCGTATCTCGCGCAGCAGTACATATTCATCGACGACGACAACAACCTGCCGAAATATACCTACGACGATTTCTTCACTCTCTCGATGTATGACGGCGACATCTACAAGACCCGCAATCTCGCCAACAAGTCGATGATGCAGATGTTCCCCGATCCTGATGACCGAAAACGGGCACAGGATAGCATACAGAACCGTCTCGATACATTCGACAAGAACATTTGGGTGCCTTCACGCGAAGAAGTGATAGCCGCACGCGAGGCGCGCGAAGCCGCCGAAGCGGAAGCAGAGGCCAAGGCGGCTGAAGCCGACGGAATTGCAGCACGCGATGCCGGCGAAACCGACGGGGAAGAGAAAGTGACGCGGACCACACGCGGCAGCCGTGCGTCGGCAACAAAATCCACGACTAAGAAAAAAGAGGCGAAACCCAAGAAAGCACGCGCTTCAAAGCCCAAAGCTATAAAATCGAATTCGAACACAGCGGTGCGTTCCGTGCGCCGTCGAAAATAATGTAAGTACACCGATTCCCCTATCACATTTCAAGGCGAAGAACGCAACAGAAACGTTCTTCCACCTGACAGAAAAAGACGTTGTGCCGATATTGACACAACGTCTTTTCTGTTGAAATGCATGTTCTCCCCAAAGGATCGGGAGAAAATCTCATGACATGGCTTCACGAAGCGTTTTGGCCTTGTTCATTTCCTTGACGATCTTCTCTTCGGAAATTTCATTTTCCAGCGCATCGCGCAACTCAAGCGGAGCTGCCACACGGTCCAGAAGATCCATCATGGCTTTTGCAACAGCTTTGTTCGCTTCCACAAGACGGGCGCGGTATTCGTCGGTAAGCTGTATCTTGCCATATTTCTTACGCACGTTACGGAACTCAATGGTGTTTACAGCCTTTTCCAGCCCGGCCATCTGTTCCATAGTTGTGATCTCATCGAGGTTTTTCACGATATTGGCCATAGCGGCCTCGGCTTTGGCGATACCCTCGTTTGCAAACTCTTCGGTGATCTCGGTGTCTGCGGCGCGGCATACATTGGCGCTCAACACAACGGCCATCACAAGCATCACAGCGCGGAAAGCCATTTTTAAAGTAGATTTCATTTCAGGTAATATTATTGATTTGATTTTCAACAAAGGTAATATTTATTTTCGTAATTCCATACGTTCACCCTATAATTACACCATATTTGCCCCGGTTCCACTCCCGGAATGGGTGGAAATAAAGCCGTTGAGGTCTTTGCCCTGTTCTGAGATAAGCAGAAGTGTATCAGAAAGATGGATGCGTGTCTCACCGGTGGGTACCAGATACCGGTCATCGCGTTTGACCATTACAACCAGTGTGTTCGGGGGAAACTGGATCTCTTTCAGACGGTCGCCGGCGGTAAGGAGTGCGGGAGTCACCTCCATCTCGTTCATAGCGGCGGTAATTTCGTCGGGAAGATCAAGGTTAAATTCCTTCTCCCTTATCTCCTCCTTAAGCCCGAGTAGGTTGGCCATACCGTTAACGGTCGTTCCCTGTACGAGCAACGACAATATGGTTATGAAAAACACCATATTGAACATCACCCTGGCATGCAGCACCTCAGGAGATGTAAGGGCATATGTTGCAAAAATAATTGGCACGGCACCGCGCAGACCCACCCACGCGACATAGCATCGGGCCTTGAACGAGAATTTGCGGAAAGGCAACAGGCAGAGAAACACCGCCACCGGGCGCGCCACGAGAATCATGAATACACCAAGCGCCAGACCAGGCAACACCACATGGGTCTCCACAAGCTCACTCGGGTTCACAAGCAAACCGAGCGAGAGGAACATGACGATCTGCACCAGCCAGGTGAACCCGCCGAAAAAAGTAGTGATAGTGCGTTTCAAGGCAAGTTTACTGTTCCCCACATAGAGACCGGCGATGTAGACGGCCAGATAGCTGTTTCCGCCGGCGAGTTCAGTAAGTGAAAAAGCGAAGAACACACATGCTATCATCATCACCGGATAAAGGAACTCATTGTTCACTTTAAGATTGTTGATGACCTTGACAGCCGCATATCCCACGGCAAGTCCTCCAAGCGCACCCAAAGCGAGCTGCACGGCAAGCATGCGGAGCGAATGCCATATTACTCCTCCGGTAATCTGTGCGCCGCTCTCGATGATCTGTATCAGTATGATGACAAGCAGATATGCCATCGGGTCGTTACTGCCGCTTTCAAGCTCCAGTGTCGGACGCAGATTCTCCTTTAGCCCTGTGCGGGAGCTTCCGAGTATGGAGAATACAGAAGCCGAGTCTGTAGACGACATTATGGCCGCGAGGAGAAGCGACTCTGTCCATCCGTATCCGAATTCCGGAGCCACCGCCTGGAACGTATAGTAAATGAACGCCCCAGACAGCGCCGTGGTCAGCAGCACACCCGCAGAAGCCAGAGTCAGCCCCGCGCCAAGCACAGGCCGTATGTCTGAAAACTTGGTGTCGGAACCGCCTGAAAACAGGATTATGCTCAGCGAAACCATGCCGATGAGCTGCACAGCCTCGGCACTGTCAAAATGAATGCCGAAACCGTCCACACCGGCAACCATACCCACACCGAGGAACAGCAACAGTGCCGGCATACCGAACCGGCTGCCCGCTTTCCCCACAAAAACACTCAGCGACAGCAGCACCGCCATCACCAGCATGATGTTATTCGCAGTTATCTCCAAAATAGAAATGTAAATACAATTAATCCCTCAAAGTTACTCAATTTACTATAAAACAACAAACAGCGGCGGATGTTTGCCACACTGGCAATAAGAACAGCATATGAAACATTTACTCTGACTCCATGAGAAGAATAAAACATCCACTCAACATTGCAGGCAGGATTTATGTTAACATATCATAGCAGTGATTAACAAACTATTCACCACATTGGAAACATGAAAGGGATATTCATCGCATTGGCAGCTTGCGCGGCCGCATGCACCGGCATTACGGCCGATGCCAAGAGCCTTGTAGAGCAGCATATCGATTCGCTTGTGGGAAGCACGCGCATCATAAATCTTGAAAATGACGGCCCGCGCATGGTACGCTTCTCCCCGGAACCGGAACTGACGCCCGAACAGGACTCGATACGCAACCTTGTGCTGGCGTTCTACTACGACCAGTTCCGGCACTCCCAGGACCCCGAGGCACCCACCTTCCTCTTCATGAGCAAAAGCGCCAACATGCTCATGGGAATAGGGGGCGTGGTGCGTATGCGCGGATGGTATGACTGGGGAGGTGCCATGCCCGCCACCGTATTTGCACCCTATATGATCCCCATACCGGAGAATCCTTTATCTACGAAACATCTCGGGACAACCCCTGCCGGAACAGCGCTTTTCCTACAAATGATAGGACGTAGCAAACTCGGCACATACCGCCTCTATATAGAAGCAAATTTCAACGGATACAATACCCGTGGGTTGCAGCTTAAAAAGGCATACGCCGCCCTCGGTCCCTGGACTGTAGGATACACCAACTCCACTTTCTCGGATCCTACGGCCATGGCACCGACTGTGGACGCGCAGGGCGCCACCAACAAACTGTCGCGCACAGACATACTTGTCAGATACATGCCGCAGATTGCCAAGCACTGGACAGTGGCAGTGTCACTCGAAAATCCATCCACACAGATCGACGTCTCCGCCGGAGGCACACAAGCGATCTCGACATGGCTTCCGGATGCTGCCGCTTTCGTGCAGTACCAATGGGGAGGAGGAGAGCATGTGCGTCTCGCCGGTATAGTGAGGCAACTGGGATACCGCGACATAGCCGCAGGGGTAAACCACAATCTTGCGGGATGGGGGGTACAGCTCAGCTCAATGGCGCATCCGCACCCGAACGTCACCACATATGTCACGGCAAACTATGGCAAAGGATACGGAGGATTGCTCAACGATCTCCTTGCGGGCAATTACGATCTTGTTCCTGATCCTGATGTGCCAGGCAAACTCTACGCTCCCCGCTCTTACGGGTACAGTATCGGGGCACAATACAACTTTTCCGAGAAGCTGTTCATGAGCGCCAATTTCAGCCAGACACGCTATCTCCCGTCAAAAGCCGTCGCCGGAGATGAATACCGCTACGGATGGTGTGCCGACATCAATCTTTTCTGGAACGTATGGTCGCGCCTTCAGGTAGGTGCGGAAGTGGATCTGGGGAAACGGATGAATATGGACGGCACACACCGATATGCACGCCGAGCCGGACTGATGTGCCAGTTCTCGTTTTAACACAGTTAAAATGAACTAATTTATCTCAACAGACATTATACAATAGTAATTCTAAACTTCTGGATAATGAAAAAACTACGTTCTCAACTATTGGCATTGACAATTGCCGGTGCCGGTCTGCCAGTCTTGGCACAGACCACCTACATTTTCACCCAGGCGCCGGAAGTCATCTATGAAACGGGGCCTCTCGAAATCGTAACCACTTCAAACGGAATTGGCCGGATACTTGACAAAAGCCGCCCTGTTGAGCCGAACTCTATCCCGCGCCCGAAATTTGCCATCCGCAGCAAGGACAACAAGTTCATCATGTCTATCGGAGGGAAAATCAACCCGATAATTGGTTATGACCTCGGCAACGACCTGTATGATGCTCCGGGCGGTGGTGTCTCATTCACCACAGGAAATATACCCGTACCGCCACAGGCCGGACAAAAGAGCGCGTTTTTCATCAATCCGCTCAGTGCGTATCTCGACTTTACAATGATAGGATTTGCCGGTACCGCCAACCAGGTCACAGGCTATATCAAACTCGCCACCAACAACGACAGCAAAGGGATACTCCTCAAACGTGCATATGTGACATGGCGTAACACCACAGTCGGCATGACCCAGACCCTGTTCCAGGACGGCCTCGCCGTACAGCCGCCCACAATCGATCCACAAGGCCCCTGCGGCGACATAGGCGCGACAGCATATCAGCTGGCATACAAATCGCCCTCCTATAGCGGATTCGCATGGGGCGCCGGCATAGAGATGCCGACATTCTACAGTTCCAACGGCGTGTACCGCGGCAAAGACTACCGGCATGAATACGGAGGAGTGTCCGTCACCTCTGAGGCAAGCCAGAAAGCCCCCGACGTACCGGCATATATCGAATATGCTGCCTCGGATCAGAACCGCATACGCCTCTCGGGCATCCTGCGCAACTTCTTCTATCGCGATCTCATCACATCGAAAACCCGCTATCTCGCAGCATGGGGAGCCTCGCTCTCGGGTAATTTCAGCTTCTACAAGCCGCTGACCTTCAATTTCCAGGCCGCCTATGGCGAAGGTATCGCCAACTACCTGCAGGATATCTCGGGGCGTGCCCTCTCCTTCACACCCAAAGACAGCGAACCGGGCAAAATGAAAGCCAATCCGATGATGGGTCTTGTTTTCGGGGCATCGTACGATATGACATCTAAACTGCAGTTCAATGCGGTAGGTTCCTACAGCCGCATATGGAAAGTGGGTGATTACGCTACAGTAGGCGATCTCAACGGCGTTGCCGGCAACGACAACTACAAGAGCGCCGTATATGTTGCCGCCAACTGCTTCTACAACATTACCAGTTATCTGCAGGTCGGCATAGAGTATCTCTACGGCAGACATTATACATGGAACATGGGGGGCGCCAACGACAACCGCATACAGACTCAGTTCCAGTTTACCTTCTGATCCGACACCAACAACGTAAAACAGACGACGGTGTGTCAAAATTCGCATTTTTGGCACACCGCCTTGTTTCTGTCCGGATGGGGAGGGTGCTGTCAGAATGGTTCCAGATGGTAGGA
>CADFRV010000070.1 GCA_902836725.1 Muribaculaceae bacterium | reverse complement strand
CGCTATACCTTCGGCACGCGTGCTTGCATCCGTGCATGGCAACTGGAACCAGGAGGATGCCACCGCCGCGGCCGATTCATTGCTCAGGTTATATCCGCAGACCAACCTTATTTACGCGCACAACGACCGCATGGCCATAGGAGCCTCGGAGGTGGCACGCCGGCTCGGACGCCGCGATATAAAGATAATAGGTATCGACGCCGCGCCGGAGATAGGCATAAAGGCTGTAGCCGAAGGGGTGATAGACGCCACTTTCCTTTATCCGACCGAGGGGCACCGTCTGGTGCGTCTGGCGCTTGCCATATTGTCGGGCGGAAAGTTCGACAAGGACAACATGCTGCCGATGGCGTCGGCGGTGGACAGTACCAACGCCGATATCCTGCTCCTCCAGAATGAATCGCTCAAGGAGGAGACTGCCAAGATGACCAGACTTAAAAGCGAGGTGGACGAGTATTGGGAGAGGCATTCGGCGCAGACGACCCTCTTCTATGCCACTATCGTCATAATTCTTCTTCTGCTCGGTGTGCTGTTTCTGGTATTGCGCACTTTCTGGCAGCATAAGCGATACCAGAATGAGCTGTTGCTTAAAAACAGTCAGCTTGCCGACGAGCGCGACAAGCAGGAGCAACTGAACCGGCAGCTCAGCGAGGCCACCAACTCCAAACTGGTGTTTTTCACAAATGTGTCGCACGACCTTCGCACACCGCTGACGCTTATCGCCGAACCGGTGGAGCAGCTTGCCCGCGCCACCAATCTTACCGCGCCGCAGCGGGTGATGGCCGAGGTGGCCGACCGCAACGTGCGCATACTCAAGCGTCTTATCAATGAGATACTTGATTTCCGGAAATTTGAGAACGGCAAGCTGAACCTGCATCTTTCCGAAGTGAATTTTTCGGAACTCCTCGATGACTGGTTCGGGGCATTCATGCCTCTGGCGCGTAAGCGCAATATCAGGCTTGTGCTTGACAAGGAGGAGAACCGCGAATGCCTTCTGGCGGTGGATGTGGAGAAAATGGAGCGTGTGGTGTTCAACCTTCTCTCGAATGCCCTCAAGTTCACCCCTCCTAACGGCACGGTCACTCTCCGGTGCCGGTGCGACGGCGAGCGTATGCGCCTCTCTGTAAGCGACACGGGCATCGGCATTGCCGCTTCTGAGGTAAAGCATGTCTTCGACCGATTCTATCAGGTTGACAGTGTGGATCCCAAAGGCTCGGGAATCGGCCTCTGGCTGGTGAAATCGTTCGTGGAGCTGCATGGGGGCACTGTGGAGGTGGAGAGCGATCTGGACAAAGGCGCGTGTTTCACAGTGGATCTCCCTGTGAGACATGTGGAGACTTTTGCATCTTCTGCCGGTGCTTCCGGGGCATCGCTTGACAGCGATGATATAATCAAGGAACTTGACAGATCGGAAGATGAAGGGGTAGTAATAGAAGATACCCTTCCTGTGATGCTCGTGATCGACGACAACGCCGACATACGCACTCTGGTGAAACAGACGCTGGTCTGTGAGTATAATGTGATACAGGCCGCCGACGGCAAGGAGGGGTTGCGCATGGCCGCCAAATATGTGCCTGACATTGTGCTGTGCGATGTGATGATGCCGGTAATGGACGGCATGGAGTGTTGCCGCCGCATCAAGGAGGAGGTGAGCACGAGCCATATACCGGTGCTGATGCTCACGGCCTGCTCCCTCGATGAACAGCGCATGCAGGGCTACCGCAGCGGAGCCGACGCTTATCTCACGAAACCTTTCGACGCTGAGATGCTCCGGTCACGTTGTGCCAACCTGCTTGCCAACCGGCGCCGCATCACCGAGCTTTACAAGTCTGAAACCGGTGCGCCCGTGGTGACGGCTCCCTCGGCCCCCTCTTCCGAGCCTGAGGCTCCGAAAAAAGTGGTGTCCGACATCGACAGCGAGTTCTATGCCCGTTTCCTCGCCATTGCCGAGAAGGAGATCTCCAAGCCTGAGGTTGGGGTGGATGAGATCGCGGCCATGATGGGGCTCGGACGCTCGCAGTTCTACCGCAAGATAAAGGCGCTTACCAATTTCTCGCCGGTGGAACTGCTGAGGCAGATGCGTCTCAAGCATGCGCGTACGCTGCTCACCACCACGGAAAAGAACATAAGCGAGATCGCTTATGAGACGGGATTCTCCACCCCGGCTTATTTTACCAAATGTTTCCGCGACGTGTATGGCAAGACGCCTACCGAACTGCGCGAGGAGCTTGGCATGAAGAAATGAGCAAAAAGAAAACCAGGTACCTTCACAGGCACCTGATTCCCCATTCATCACATTATGCTTACAATTAAGTGCTCTTTTGTATTTGTAAGTAGATCCTTAACGTAAGTTTCCGGTTACGTCGGCAGGCGATGCCGGGAGCATCTCCCGGTATGCCTGCATATATGTTTTCAGTAGCGGCCTTGTACGATGGGCCAGTCCACTATGTCCCACAGTGCCTCGAGAGAGTCTTTGCGGCGGTTCTGGTAGTCGAGATAGTAGGCATGTTCCCACACGTCGAATGTCAGGATCGGGGTAAGGCCCTTGGTCAGAGGCGAGCCGGCGTTAGGCTCCTGGGTAATGAAGAGTTTCCCCTCGCGGTCGCGCGACAGCCATACCCAGCCTGAACCGAAGAGTTTCACTCCGGCATCCACAAACTCTTTCTTGAACTGCTCGAACGATCCGAAATCGCGGTCAATGGCGGCCCTGAGGTCGCCGTCAGGCTCTCCTCCGCCGTCGGGGGAGAAGGAGAAGAAGTAGAAGATATGGTTCCATGCCTGCGAAGCGTTGTTGAACAGTGCTCCGTTTGAATCCCTTATGATCTCTTCGAGCGGGAGATCCTCGAACTCGGTGCCCTCGATCAGGGCATTCAGATTGTCGATATACGCTTTCTCATGCTTTCCGTAATGGAACTCGATAGTCCGTCGGGAGATGGCAGGCTCAAGTGCGTCGTTGGCATAGGGGAGGTCGGGCTGGTCGTATTTCATCGCTTATAGTTTTTGTGTATTTATAAATATAGTGATTACAGTTGTGAGCGGCCTCATGCGTCAGGATTTTTGTGGTTGCCTGCCGCATATCGCTCTTCATACACAAAACGCCCGGAGCGCTTGTGGTGTTCGCTCCGGGCGGTTATTTTCATTTTTTTAGCTCCTTGGGGAGCCTTTGGTCATATCAGAATTTGTATCCTACGGTGAGGGCGAGCTGGCTCGCGTTCTCGGTTATGGTGGCTTTGGGGGCGCGTGTCCAGTAACCGTCGTAGTCGGTGAAGGGGGTGAAGCAGTTGTAGGTGCTGTTGCGGTGGCTGTATACGTAAGCCAGATCCACATAGAAACCTCCGGTGCGGTAACCCACACCTGCGGTAACGCGGTTCGTGGTCTTGTTGAAAGTATAGCCGAGGTCTGTGCCCGAGGTGTATATCTCTAGTTTGTCATCGGCAGCGTCATCCTTTACACTCGAGGAGGTGAAGCCGTAGCCGGCACGTATGCTGAACTGTGGGGTGACACGGAATTCACCGCCGATGCGCAGTGTGTTGGAGCTGCGGAAGTAGGTGTTGATGTCGTCGTTGTAGAGGTCGAAATCACCGTAGCTGTCGGAGGTGGTCATTTTGTTGGTGGCGGTGTACTCATAGTCCATGCTGAGGATGCCGCGTCCGCCGATCACACCGGCCAGGCCTACCATCATGCGCCATGGCGACTTCATGTTCCAGTCATAGTTCGCATAGTTGGTGTGGTCCTGACCCTTGAATCCGTTGCTTGCTCCGAAGCTGCATTCTCCCTGGTATGTGGTGGTGAGGGAGTACCATGTGGGGGAATGTATGGCGAAACCGATGCGCAGTTCGTTCACAGGTTTCAGGATAAGGCCGAATTTGAGGTTCACGCCTGTACCCGACATTTTTTTCCAGTTGTCGATCTGCCAGTCGCAGTTGCCCTCTTCGATGTCGTAGTTCTCGCTGTCGGGTACTGGCACGTTGGCTCCCTGGAGCCTTTCGCTGTAGCTGCTCCAGCGCTCCTGGGTTATGTCGGTGATGCCGATGCCGAGACCCCAATAGACCACATTGGCAAGGTTGCCGCCGAAGTCGATGTTGTATTCGTCGGTATAGCCGCGCTCACGTACGCTGAAGTCTGCTGTGCCTGTAGTGGCAGGGATGCCGGGGTTGCCTCCGGTGCCTGGTACCGCATACTGGAACAGGCCGTTGTACACGATGTTCTGTGTATTGGTGGAGGGATCGGTGATGGTGACAGGATTGATTATGCCTGCGCTGAATCCCAGAATGCTGAGCCAGTTGATCTGCGAGTCCTGGTAGGGATCATAGTCGTCATAGAACTTCATGTCGTCGGGATGCACGCCGTCGGTCATGAGGGCGATGTAATTTGACATGGATGTTTCCACCGGCATTCCTCCGCCACGGTATTCGCGTGTGAACGATTTCAGGCGGTTGTAGCTCACACCCCATGAGAATGTCTGCATGATATCGTTGGAGAAATTCATTGTACCCACATATCCGAAGTTGTTCACATCGAAGTGGGTATTGCTTACAGAGGCAGTGCGGGGAATGTCTGCGGTCTTGTTTGTGAGAAAACTCAGGTCAAGCGTCAGACCTATGTCGCTGCCGCGGTACACACCGATACCTGCAGGGTTCTGTGTCAGTGAGGAGAGATCTCCTCCGAGGGCGGTGAATGCGCCTCCCATCGCCATGAAGCGTGCTGTGCCGCGGAGTTCTGTGGGTGCCAGGTTATAGGCGTCGACGGCACTCTGCGCCACGGCGGTCGCGGGAAGTGCGGCCACTAACAGTAATTGAGCTGTACGTAATATTTTTTTCATAATCCCATAAATTAGTCAAGTTGAAAGATTGCGCGGAGAGAGGATGGGAAGCAAGAGCGGTGAAAGCGAGGAATCAGAGAAGGGATCAGAGATATCAGAGGAATCAGAGCCATCAGGTTTCTCAATTTCCTAATTTCTCAATTTCTTTTTTCTTATTTCTATCCTTGCTTGATTTCTCATGCTCTTGCTTCTAACTTCTCAATATCTCATCTTCCCCTGTGTCCGCCGCTGCTGCCACCGCTGCTGCGGCTTGCTCCACCTCCGGAGAATCCGCCTCCCCCGCTGCTGCGACCGGAACCGAAGCTGCCCGATGAGGAGCTGCGCCCGCGTGTGCCGGAGTTATAGCTTGGAGTGGGAGAGGTATATCTGTTGTTGGAACTGTTGGAGTTGTTGTAGCTGTTGTTGCGGTTGGTGTTTGTGGTAGTGCTCTGGCTCGGGTAGTAGCCGCCGCGTCCGCGTGTGGGCGCTGTGGTGGCATTGCTGTTGACTGTTCCCGACGGGCGTGCGGTAGGCTGTCTGTACCCTGGGCGGGTGGTGCCTGTGGTCATGCTGCCGCGGTTGCCCGCTGTGGTTGACGGACGCAGCCCGTTGCTGTTGTAGATGGATCCGCGTGTGCCGTTTGAGGTATAGCGTCCGCTCGAGGTGTTCGGGCGGTAATTGCCGTTGCTGCTTCCTGATGCGGGACGGTTAGGCCGGTATGCGCCGGAAGAGGTATAGGTGGGGTGGTAGCCGCCTCCCCATGCGGGGCCGCTCCATACGGGACCTCCCCAGCCGGGTCCCCAGCCTGCGCCCCATCCGGGATATCCCCATCCCCATCCGGGACCTCCCCATGACCATGACGGACCCCATCCCCAGCTCCATGACCAGGAGGGACCCCAGTAGTTGAATACAGGGCCATATCCGAAGCCCCACCAGGGATCGTAATAGCCCCAGTTGTTCCATGCCCAGGGATTGGAATAGAATGTATCATAATAAGGATATCCGAAGCCACCGTAAAGGTTGATGTTGACGGTGCTCTGCGGCTGCTGTATGGCGGAGTAGTCCATCGCGGCCGCATATTCGGGATTCTCACCGTAGTTTTCGGCGTATGCCTCCTTTGCAACCTCAGAGTTGTGGAAACGGGCGAGGTTGCGCGTGTTCGACATCTCTTCGAACTGCTGCAGGGTTATGGAGTCGGGTGCCTGCGCTGTCTGCGCTTTGGCGGGAGTGCGCCGGTTGTATTCGTCGACATCGCGTGTCGAGGTGCCGGCAGGAGCATACTTGTCGGCGCTCTGGAACTCTCCTACGTTGTTCCAGGGCACATATTCGGCTCCGTCGTAATAATATTGCTGCTCCCGGGCCTGCTGATAGTTTTCCCGGTTATCCAAGGCTTGCTTTACTACCTTTTTTGTCTCCTTTTTGGCTTTGGAGGCATCGTAGTAAATGTCGTCGTCATAATAGCTTTGCGCCATTATGCCGGATGCGCCCAGCAGTGAAGCGAGCGCGAATGCCTGCCAACGGCCTATGATAGCTCGAGTTTTCATATTGATGATCTCCTAAAGTTTGTCTTTTCCTGTTAGACACGTGTTGTGACCCACTGGTTTAATCTGCAACACTTTATTTTTACAAAAATAACAAATCCCCGGCTATTTATGATGTCCCCGAATACTAAAAAATCAAAAAAATACTTTGACTGCAGTCTACGGCAATCTGGTGTGGGTGTTTTCTGGTATAAAACAATATTACCGTCCCTGCGGTTCCACCGGAAAAGGTGATGTGCCGCAGGGACGGTATGTTATTTTCAGTCCGGGGCGCCTGTGTGTGGGCGCCTCAAGGGGTTAATCCTGACGGACAGGCTTCATGTCATATGAGGCCATTGCCAGTGTGAAGCCCCAGTAGATGAATGCGAGAGCGGCCAGGAAGCTTACCATCATCATGTTCTGTGTATATCCGGCTTCCATGAAGAAGAACCCGAGGATAAGCAGCAGGATGCCGTTGATGAGATACATCCACCAGTAGCGTTTCGACCTTGAGGTGACGGAGGCTATGATCCATGCGATGCCCCAGAAGATAAACACTACAGCCAGGAAATAGGGGAATACGAGTTCAGACAGGATGATACTGCGCACCAGAAGGAAACCTACAAACATGTCGATGACACCTCCTGCAAGCCACCATCCCCATCCTCTCGGCCTGTTGACACCGGCCGATACGCAGAGTTGCACGATACCTGCGAGGATAAGCAGCCATCCGAAAATCTGTGACGCGATTGCGAATCCGGCAGCAGGCCAGAACCAATATGCGAAACCACCGAGCACTAACAAAATCCCTACGACGAGGACTATCCACCAATATTTGGTCTGTCCCCAAAAATTCATTGATAAGGTCTTCATAATATAATAAATTTGTGAAACATTATTCTTTCATAACAGGCGGATGAATGGATTCCGATGTTTTGAATATATAACATCCGGCCGACGCAAATAGTTGGTGTTCCTCGAAAAATCAGTAACTTTGCAGATGTTAGTCAACATACCCTATGTTAGTATCCAACCGAAATTAGCTTTGATATATCCCGATACTTTTGAGAGAAAGATAGGTTTCGACGCCGTAAGGACACGGTTGCGTGAACTTTGCTCCTCCACATTGGGCAGGAACCGTGTGGACGAAATGTGCTTTTCCCCCGACTTCGCCGCCCTCTCCGGGGAGCTTGGGCGCACGGCCGAGATGGCCGCGATATTGTCCGGTCCGGATCCGCTGCCGCTCCACGGGCTGCACGATGCCACTCCGGCTCTGAAGCGTTGCCGCATCGAGGGGGCGAGCCTCAATGGCGAGGAACTTCTTGATATACGCCGCACCTTGGGCGCCATGGACGATGTATGCCGCTTTTTCACTGCGGCTGCAGGGGGCACCGATGAATATGGAGCACCCCTCGCGACGCCGTATCCGCTCCTGACCGCCCTTGCCGCCGGCATAACACCGTTCCCGGAGATTATACGCGCCATCGACCGCGTGCTCGACCGTTACGGCAATGTGCTTGACAATGCGTCGCCATATCTGGCACAGGTGCGCGGCGAGCTGTCGCGGGTGTCGGCCACGGTGAACTCCGTGATGCGCCGCGTGATATCGCGTGCCGTGGAGGGTGGCTATCTTGAGAAAGATGTGACACCTACCGTGCGCGACGGGCGACTGGTACTCCCGGTGGCGCCGATGCACAAACGCAAAATAAGCGGTATCGTGCACGATGAGTCGGCTACCGGAAAGACTTTCTTCATCGAGCCTGCCGAAATTGTGGAGATCAACAACCGTGCCCGCGAGCTGGAACTTGAGGAGCGTCGCGAGATCATGCGCATCTTCGCCGAGCTGACTGCTGCCATGCGCCCGCACATCCCGGCCATGCTCGAAAGCTACGGCGTGATGGGGGAATTCGATTTCATAATGGCCAAAGGGGAATATGCCCGCGAGACAGACGCCACGATGCCGCATTTCACCGATCAGCGCGAACTGGAGTGGTACCATGCCACACATCCCGTGCTTCTGGCCTCACTGCGCAAACAGGGGAAGGAGATAGTGCCTCTCGACATAATGCTCTCCTCGGAGCGCCGCATACTGGTGATCTCGGGCCCGAACGCCGGCGGCAAGTCGGTATGCCTCAAGACCGTCGGCATAGTTCAGTATATGCTCCAGTGCGGCATGCTCCCCACGGTGTATGAGAACTCCCATATGGGTGTGTTCTCAGATATTTTCATCGACATAGGCGACGACCAGTCTATCGAGGATGATCTTTCGACATACTCGTCGCATCTGCGCAACATGAAGCAGTTCCTCTCTGCCGGCCGCGATTCGTCGCTAATACTTATCGACGAGTTCGGCGGGGGCACCGAGCCGCAGATTGGTGGCGCCATAGCCCAGGCGATCCTCAAGGAGTTCAACAATAAGGGGATGTGGGGAGTGGTAACCACACACTATCAGAACCTGAAACATTTCGCCGAGGATACCGACGGGCTTGTGAACGGATCGATGCTTTACGACCGTCAGCAGATGAAACCGCTTTTCCGCCTTTCCATAGGCAATGCGGGCAGTTCGTTCGCCATAGAGATCGCCCGCAAGACGGGTCTTCCCGCCTCCATTATAGACGAGGCGGCGGAAATCGTAGGGTCGGACTATATCAACATGGACAAATACCTGCTTGATATCGCGCGTGACCGTCGTTACTGGGAGAACAAGCGCCAGAGCATCAGGCTGAAGGAGAAGAAGATCGACCAGGTGCTTGAACGGTATGAGGAGGATGCCGAGACACTCCGCAGCAAGCGCCGCGAGATCCTTGCGGAAGCCAAGGACGAGGCACGCAGGATCCTCGAGGGGAGCAATGCCGCCATAGAGCGCACCATAAGGGAGATACGCGAGGCGCAGGCCGACAAGGAGCGCACACGCGAGGCACGTCAGCGCATGGCGGAGGAGAAAGAGGATCTCATGGCACAGCGCGAATCCGACAACAAACTTTTGCGGAAAGCTCCCCGCCAGAAGAAAAGCCGTGACGCCGCGAAACCGTCCGAGACACGCCATTCTGCCGAGGCTCCTCTGGCTGTGGACGACAATGTGAAGCTCGACGGCACCGGCACTCCCGGAAAGATCCTCGAGATCCAGGGCAAGGAGGCTCTTGTGGCATTCGGCATGCTCAAGACAAAAGTGAAGCTCACGAGGCTGAAACGCACCCTGAGCCAGCCATCGTCAGGTGCCAAGGCCGCTTCGTTTGTAAGCTCGGCCACCACCGACCGTCTGCGTGAGCGTCAGCTCCAGTTCAAGCGCGAGATCGATGTGCGCGGCATGCGTGTCGATGAAGCCATTCAGGCAGTCACATATTTCATCGACGACGCCATACAGTTTAATCAGGATGAAGTGCGCATCCTCCACGGCACCGGCACCGGCGCCTTGCGGCAGGCTCTGCGCCAGTACCTCGATTCGGTTCCCGGTGTAGCCTCTTACCGCGACGAGCATGTGCAGTTCGGTGGCGCCGGCATCACCGTTGTCACTCTCGCCTGATAATCCGGCATAGCATTCTACATCATAAAAATCTCCCCGCATAGTGACATTTCGAGCCACAATGCGGGGAGAATTTTTATGGTCTGTTACAGGATATACCTGTTGGGACAGCTTATTTCACGCAAACTTTGGCGCTTTGGCCTGCTGCCGATACTATGTAGAGACCTGCGGGCAGATTTATTGTGGTGCAGCCGGTGGTGGCAGTAAGGCGTTCCATAATCCTGCCGTCCATTGTGGCAACCAGGATTTCCATCCCTTCGGCGCCTGTCACCGCCACTCCACCTGTCACTGCCGTGCAGTTCCATGTAGCGGTGTCGGCTGTCGCATCCTCTATGCCTGATCCCGTGCCGCCGTCTTCCATGATCTTGCCGAACTCTTTCCATCCCGGCGCGGCTGCATAAAGCTCCTTGCTCCCCTGGGGTACATGCAGTGTGTAGCGCGCCGGATAAAATGCGTCTTCATCGGCATCGAAACTGAATTCAAATGGCGTGGCATCTTCCACATATACATCCTTCAGCCTGGGGGTGTTTTCAAAAGATTCACTGTTGATATTGAACCCTTTGCCATCACGTTTTATGAAAACAATCCGTTCAAGTACCTCAAGGTTCTGGAAACAGCTTGATTTTATCCTCTCCAGTGTGGAGTTTATGGTTACTTCCTCAAGTTTCGGAAGATTGTTGAACTGCTTGCGTCCGGTCTCTTGGGCATCTCCCATATCTATTTTCGTAAGGTTCGGCATATCGCACATTATTCCGAAATGTGTAATGTCCCCGGATGGGAAAATAACAGGAATTCCAGAGGGAATCACTATGCTCTCCAATCCTACGTTGATAAATGTATTGCTCGCAAAGTGGAGGAAAGGTACTGCTGACAGATCAATACTCCTCAATGAGGGAAGGTTAACGAAAGATCCCTCACCGAATGACGTAAGAGATTGGCTTAATTGCACTTCCTTGAGATCAGGCATATTCGTGAAGTTGCCGGAACCGGT
>CADFRV010000069.1 GCA_902836725.1 Muribaculaceae bacterium | reverse complement strand
TGTGAGGATAAGGCTGACGACTGGCTGATCTCACCGCAGCTCAACGGTCTTGCACAGACTATCACATTCAAGGCTACGGCGGCTGCATCGTGGGGATCTGAATATTTTGATATTTATGTATCTTCCTTCGACAAGTCGGTAGAATCATTCACTAAACTTCAGTCATACAAACTTCCCGGAAGCAAAGGTGAGGAATGGACAGAATACTCCGTCGAGCTGCCTGCAGGTACAAAGTATTTCGCTATCAACTGTATCTCCAGCTATGGCGACGCCCTCTGTGTGACAGATTTCAATTTCGTAACAGGTTACGGTCTCACATCCGATCCTACCGAATTCCTCGGCTACAATGTATATTGCGATGATGAGAAGGTAAACGACGAGGTAATCACCACTACCTCCTTCACTCTCCCCGAAGTTGTCAAGAAAGGCAACTACACAGTGAAGGCCGTTTACAACAATGCAGAATCACAGGCTACCGATCCTGTATACCTGCAGGGTACCTCCGGTGTGGCCGGTGTGAATGGGGAAGGCACTCTACTTACTGTGGAGGGCACGACATTGGTGATCTCAGGCAACGGTGCTTACGCTGTTGTTGACCTCGCCGGACGCACGGTTGCCGCAGGCAACGGAGCTGCACGTGTGGCTGCTGCCGCAGGCACATATGTAGTGACTGTCGACGGCACTGTATTCAAGGTCGTTGTGAAATAAACGCATATAATAAATAAGTAAGGATGTCGCCCCTATTGTGTCCGCAGAGGGGCGACATTCTTTTTTAGAGGGTGTTTGACAACACAGCATACCCTTAATAACAGATATTATTAAAGGTCTTCTTAATCAGATGGATATGAATTTTAATCTTTTCTCCAAAAAGGCTCTGACAGCAGCTATGGCGGCTGTCGGGGTATCTTTTTTTGTATCCGGTGGACAACCCCCTGTCATACATGGCAATATAGTGGGGCCGGCGGCGTGGGTGGATTATGTCTCAGGCATATACCGTTTCAGCGCGGAAGCACCTCTGTCCCTCGAGATGCAGAAAGAGAGCCGTTTTATAAATGTGAACGGTGGCGGCGACAACGTGGACGGCATGTACCATTATATCGGCGACAATGACGGTCTTGGCACACAGTACGATTACCGGATGTATCTTTACGACGCCGCTACCTGGATTCCGAAAAACAACTACCGGGTGCCCGACAACTGGAGCGCCACCGATTTCAGTTATGACCGCACGACCGGCCGGCTTTACGGATGCTTCACGTCGGACCGTTCCACATGGTGGTTCGGATGGATGGATCCCGCCGATGCCGTTTTCCACAAAATAGCGTCGGCACAGGGCGGTTATCCTGTGGTGGCGGCAAACCCCTATGGAGCGGTCTATGCCATAGACATTGAAGGAAACCTTCTGGCGGTGAACAAGGCCGACGGGAGCACTGTGAAACTGTTTTCCACAGGACTTATTCCCGCCGGAGCGCAAAGCGGCTGTTTCGATATGGAGACAGGGCTGCTTTACTGGTGTTTCAGGGACGCAGCCGATCATACGGCGCTTTACTCCATAGACATAACGGCGGCAGGTGCGGAAGGGGTTACCCTTATTGACCGTTTCCCGCAGGATGAGGTGGTGACCGGCATATACATAGAGCCGGAAGCGGCAGATCCCTCCCGGGCGCCGGCTTCCGTGACTGATCTCAAGGCAGAAGCCTCTGCCGGCAAAGTGACGGTATCGTTCACACTTCCGTCCGTGACTGCCGACGGATCGGCCATAGGGACGCCGCATCTCGGATACGTCGTGCTCGTAGATGGCATGATGCCGGAAAAGAACGCGCAGGGCGCCCCAGGCACCGGTGTTAGGCTCGAATATGAACTTGCCGACGGAGAACATATGGTTACGGTCATTGCTTCCAACGGCACTGTCGCAGGTGCCCCGGTTACGGAATATTTCTATGTGGGTGCCGATGCTCCCGCTGAAGTCTCTGGTCTCGAGGCGTATCGCGATGGCGATACTTTCGTTGCCACATGGACGGCTCCATCCACAGGAGTGCACGGAGGTACCATCAACAGTGACGCACTGTCATATGAGGTGAAATTCTTTACCGGCAACCGTGCGGAGACATACACTGTATCAGGCACGCGCTTCGAGACAACCCCTGATATTGATTATCCTGCCGATTGCTTCGCTGAGGTTGTGGGTGTGGACGGCACCCGCCGCAGTGAGAGCGTTTCATCGCTGAAAGTGATGATGGGGCCGGGTTATGTGCTCCCATACACCGCTGATTTTGAGGATGGTGCCGCCGCGGCTTCCGGTTTCCTTGCCGTGGATGCGAACGGCGACGGCGCCACATGGTTCTACGATCCGGTGTTCAACGATATGCGCACCGATTACAAGAGCGGTTACGGCGATATGGACGACTGGCTCTTCACTCCGATATTCAAACTTGACGACGGATATTTCTATCATGTGCAGTTTGACTATACCACTGCCGGCAACAGTTATGAGGAGCTGATGGAGATAAAAGCCGGCCTGCTCCGCTCGGAGGAAGGGATGACTGTGACCGTGTCGCCCGAGAGCGTGTATGCTTCGGCTTCGGCGTCGACAAGACACGAGTATTTCACTATACCGGCGTCGGGGAACTGGCATGTGGGATTCCATTCTGTCACACGCGGATCCAATCTGTATCTTGCCATCGGCAGCATCAAAGTGGAGCGTGGTGGCCTGATGACAGCCCCTGCCGAGGTATCTGATCTCAAGGCTGTCCCGGCGGCCGACGGATCGCTTGAGTGTTTGATCTCCTTCGTGGCCCCGTCGCTTACGCTTGACGGCGATCCTGTCGAGGAGAACATGCGCATCGAGGTGCGCCGTGCCGGCCGCCGCCTCAAGGAGCTGAAAGATATCGCTCCCGGCACACCTTGCGATGTGACTGTCGGCGGCCGACAGGGTGACAATACGTATGAGATCGTATGTTTCAACGGCGACGGCAACGGCATGCCCGCTTTCGTAAGCGCTTATGTAGGGGAGGACAAACCGCTACCCCCGTCGAACGTGCGCCTAACGATCGACAAGACCGGTTGTCCTCTGGTGAGCTGGGACGCGCCCGCAGGGGGTGTGAACGGCGGAGTGGTCATTCCTGGAGGTGTCACCTACAGTGTGCGCCGCAGTTTCGACAAGCAGTATCTGCTCGAAAACTCCAGGGAGCACAGTGTCGTGGACCGGCTCGGCCTTGACGTTGTGGACCAGGCGCTGATGTACTATCAGGTATATGCCACCAATGCCGCCGGTACGAGTGTTCCTGCCGAGAGCGAGCATTTCACGATGGGCAAGCCTTACGGGCTACCCTATTTCGAGAGTTTCAAGGATATGCAGGAGATGAAAGGCCCCTGGCTCGGCATGCTTCTCGACAACCAGAAAGGTGCATGGTATGTCGATGAAGAGGGGTACCGCCCGTCGTGCGAGCCATATGACGGCAACGGCGGTCTGGTGACATTCGCCCCCTCTGAGGCCGGACATACATCGCGCATCGCCACACCGCTCATATGCATCGACGATGCGGAATATCCGACACTTGAGTTCTATTTTTATGCCACTCGCGACAACGACAGCCGCCTGACTGTGGGTGTGCGCACTGCCGCGAATGATCTCGAGGATCTCTGGAGCCACAAATTGTCTGATGCGGCTTTCAATCCCGGATGGAACCTTGTGCGCATCCCCCTTGTCGACTACCAGGGTGAGGAGTATGTGCAGGTATACTTCACCGGACTGGCCGGAGAGGCGTATATGAACCATATACATCTCGACTGCATCGGCATATCGGATATTCCCCGCTATGATGTGGCGGCTTCCGTGCTAGAGGTGCCTGATGCCATGACCCCGGGCACCGAAGCCTATTTCATGGCTACCGTCACCAATACCGGCATTGATCCGGTGAAGGATATCGAGGTGACGCTTATGCGCGGAGATATGCCGGTCTGCACACGGCAGGTGGATCTGATTCCCGGTGCCGGTAAAGTGACTGTAGATCTTACGGACATGCCGGATCTCACGTTTGCCGACCTGATGGAGTACAGCTTTGCAGTGAGTGCTCCGGATGATTCTAACGCTGCCAACGACCGTTCGCGCCCATATGAGGTGGATGTGCTTCTGCCATGCTATCCTGTGCCTGCTGTCAGCGGATATCTGGATGGTAAGGAAGCCGTGCTCGAATGGTCCCGGCCGGTAACCGATGGTGTGCGCGCTTCCGTAACAGACGGTTTCGAGAGCTACGCTCCGTTCATCATCGATAATGTGGGCGACTGGACCCTCAGGGATATCGACGGTGGCGCCGGCACCACTGGCATTCTGGATGGCTCGGGAAATCCGGTGGAATATGAGAACACCGGCAAACCGATGGCCTACCAGGTGTTCAATCCGGCTCTTGTCGGCTTCCCGCTTGTCGATGAAGATGGTGAGCGGTCAATGTATGCCGCCCACAAGGGTGAGCAGATGATGTGTGCGTTCTGCGATCTTGACGCCTACAACAACGACTGGCTCATATCCCCGCTCCTTCCGGGCAGCGAACAGCAGATTACATTCTATGCCAAGTCATATACACCCTATTATGGTCTGGAGGCGTTCATTGTAATGGTTTCCTCTTCCGGCACTGCGACAGGCGATTTCAGGGAACTTACAGAGGTGATAAACGCACCTGCCGACTGGACGCGCTACAGCTTCACCCTCCCCGGGGGGACACGTCATTTTGCGATACGCTGTGTGTCGGTGAATATGTTTGCGCTCTGTGTGGATGATGTGAAGTTCACACCGGCAAGTTCCGCACCGATTGAGATGGCGCTCACCGGTTACAATGTATATCGCGACGGCGTTCTGGCCAAGACCGTAGGTGCCGATGCCACCGGTTGCCGCATTCCGTTTGACGGGGATGCAGGAACGTCACGGTTCCGCGTGTCGGCAGTCTACAGCGTGGGTGAGTCCGCTTATTCCGACGCGGTGGAGCTTGGCACGTCGGGAATCGACGGAGCCGCATCCGACAGCGCCGCGCCTGCCGTGCGTGCATACCGTGGCGGCATATCTGTGGAGCAGCCCGAGGGTGAGACGGCTTCAGTATATACGGTTGACGGACGCATGGTCGCCACAGTCGAGGGTCCCGGTCATGTGGCTGTGGCTTCCGGCATATATGTGGTGCGCATGGCCTCCTCTGCCGTGAAGGTGGCTGTACCCTGATCTGTTTTAATTAGATAGTATCTGACAATGCTCCCCTCCGGCTCGCGCATGGCGCCCGGAGGGGAGCATTATCAGTATTCAATCATTGCGGCTAAAAAAGTTTTATTTGGATTGTCCCCACCTCTCCGAGGTGTTCCCGGAGGGATGCCCTACCCACCCCATACCTCGCGGCAAATTTCGGCTAAAAGCCTCATTTTCCGCTCGATATGGGGCTTAAATTTTACACGCCACCTCCGGCGGCTCGCTCATACGTCATCCCCTGGTTTCCAGTCATTCTCTTTAAGGGGGATAGATGGGATAGAATCTGGGGAGAGAGTGGTAACAATCCCGGAAGAGAGCCGAGTGAGAAGATTACAATTTGGGATGAGCGGGAGATGTGTGTATGTGAATAGATGATGTGTTGAAATATGTGGTAATTTCGAGTGGGGATGTAGGTATATTTCGACAGGTGGTGAGAGGTGGTGGGGTAGAATGTACGGGCGAGCCGCCGGAGGTGGCGTGTAAAATGTAAGCCCCATATCGAGCGGAAAATGAGGCTTTTAGCCGAAATTTGCCGCGAGGTATGGGGTAGGTAGGGCATCACCCAGGGAACACCTCGGAGAGGTGGGGACAATCCTGAACACAAAGGGGAAACGACAACAATCAGAGAGAGGGGGGGAGCGGGGTTATTCCGCGAGGCGCTCGAGTGCCTCGAAGTCTATCTCAGGGGCTTTCCCCTGAGGTTCCCGGGTAAAGCGCGAGCGGTAGGGGGTGGTTTCGTTGAAGAAACCGCAGTTCTGCAGCAGGAACCCGTTGCGGGATATACCCCCTTTAAGGTCTGTGCGCATCCCCGACAATCCGGTGTTGTCGCAGGTGAATGTGCCGTTTGCCACTTCGTGCCATTTGCCGTCGGTATCGCGCGCCCATTGGTTGGTGAAAACCACACTGCGTGTGTCGATGCTTGTCTCTGGCCTGAAACATTCCAGGAATGAATGCGGATGGGAATAATGGGTGTCGGTGGCCGGTCGGCGGAGGCGTGAAAGCAGATGCCATACCCCTTTTTCATCGCAGAAATATCCGGTATAGACGGTGTTCCCTTTACCGTCGGGCGCTATTTTTACCAGAGTGCGGTAGGTCTCGCCGGTTTTCCAGGGATAATGCATGAAACTCTGTTTCCCCGATCCCTCGTTGCCGAAATTGCGCACGGTCACACCGTGGCCGTGGGCGAGCGGCTGCACATGGAGCGAGTCGGGTATCTCGTCGGGGTTGTCGGTGCTGAACGGGCTCCATACCGAAAACAGCACCAGATTTGCGTTTTCCCCTTTTTCACCGCGGATTGACTGTATCCCCATGTACCCCTCGCCAAATCCTGTGAGCATGAAATATGTGCCGTCCACATCGTGCCCTTCCGGCACTGTGGCCTCGTTGTAGAAATATTCTATGTCATGTCCGGCAGGAAGGTCATACATAATGTGCACGGATGGTCCCCGGCGGCACCAGTAGCAGTCAGCGGTCTTGTCAGAGGGTACGAAATGGTTTTCACCCTGCAGTGCGGTGCCGTCGGCTATGAAACCTGTTATATCGCCGAACACGATGCCGCTTTTCTTCAACCCCCTGATGTCGAACCGCTGGTAGCCGGGATCAGTGACATTGAAGCGGCCTACCTTGTAGAGTTGCGGTTCGCCCCCCTTGATCCTGATTTTCTTTTTCTGCTTGCCGAGGGAGAATTCTATTGTGGATTCGGTTCCGGGGGCACCCGCCGTGGCTGTTGTCCAGAGGGTGAGTTCGCCTGCCGAGCCGGTTCTGACATACAGGCTGATGACTGTGGAGGGGGAGTCCCATCCGGTGATTTTCCCGGTGAAAGTGTCGATGATGTGCGACGCGGATTCCGCGAAATGGCCGTCGGTGTCGCATTGCGTCACGAAAGTGTTGCCTGTCTGTGGGATAGTGATCGCCGTGGAGGGGATTGCGCCGGCATCTCCTTTGGCGGATACGGTGGCCGGGCTGATGCAGGAGAGTGCAATAGCCCCGGTAACCAGAACTGTTCTGAGTTTCATTATGGTAATTTAAGGTATGGTGTTTCCTGTAGGAGTATTATCTGAGGAAGTATAGCAACTTGCGGTACAGGAGTTTGAATTTCCATTTGCGCTCTTCCCAGGCTGTTTTTGCGGTATAGATACCTGAGCGGAACAAGCCGTTGTGGCTCCCCTGGGTGGCGACTGTAGGCTGGCACCACAGGTATGATAGTTTTCCCTCACGCAACATCCACGCATGGAAAAGGTCTATCGGCATGGAGATGCCTCCGCCGGTCTTTACCTGATGCAGCATTGCCTCGGCGGCTGCGCGGTTCACATAGTAGCATCCGGTCATGCGGTCACGGTCGCCCGGATAGAGTACCCTCCCTTTCTGGCGGCGGCTTCTCTCCACAAAGCGCAGGCGTGTGTCCTCATAGCTTATCATTACCGGAAGCATAGACGCCTCTGTGCCTTGCGGACGCTCATAAGCCGGAAGTTCTTTCATGGAGCGGGTGAATATTTCCGGGAATCTCCTGTCAAGGCATATGTCATCCTCAAGGATGAGTGCGCCGTGAAGTCCGCGGCGCACTATCTCTTCGTATATGAGCAGATGCTTCAGCGCGCATGAGCGTGCGGGCATCGGGAAAGCTGCCTGCGGTGAGAAATAGGTCGCCGATCTTTCGGGAGTGATATCGGGTATGTCCCCGTCAAGCATATATGTGAAAGAGACCCCGAGACGCCCCATCATTTCATTGATGTGGCGCTCGCGGTCTTCATATCCTTTTTTCACATGAGCCACATACACCTCTCCCGGAACGGTGAAAGCGGGTACGGCGGTATGTCGGCTGTGTGCTGTCATTGCATTCTTTTTGGGGATACCACGGCGTATTTGCGGGGATCAGAAGAGATATGTGAGGCGCACTGTCCAGTAATTCTCGCGTGCCGAGAAGTCCTGGAGTTTCGCAGCTTTCAGGGCGTATGTCATGCCCCATACATGGCTCCCCTGTATCTGCCAGCGTTTGAAGAGTTCCACGCCGAAACCGGCCTGCAGCCCCACGGATCCGCCGGCATATTCCATAGCGTCGAGCTTGCTGTGGCCGATAGTGAAGTCAAAGACAGGTCCGCCGAAGATATAGGGGGCGATCATATCCTCCACTCCGTTCATGCGGGTCCATTTGAAACGCAGGTTGAGCGGAATGGAGAGTGTGTGGAGCATGGCGCGTTCCGTGCCGTAGCCGTCCACAGCCCATATCTTTTTCTCGCCGAGATGCAGGCGTGCTCCCTGCATGCTGTACATGGCGCCTATGTCGATGCCGAATCCTATGCCGGGAAACATCATCTCACCCTGCACGCCTGCCATCGGCCCTACGGTATTGTCGACTTTTATGAGGTCCTGTTTGAATTTGAGGGTGGTGAAGCCGGCTCCCAATGTGGGACCCCACCTGAATTCGGCGCGTGCGCCGCAAGCCACGCCCACAAGCAGGGCTACAAGAGTGAAAAGTCGGAAAATATGTTTCATGTGTAGTAATAATCAGTTTTTTCTGCCCGGCGCCGATGCCCCGGGAGGGGTGAATGCACAAATTTACGCAAATTTTCGGCAATACCGCTTTAAAAAAACTTAATGCAAGAAACCGGCGGTGTGTCGCAAGCAGCAGCTCCGGCACACCGCCCAGTTTTTTATATTCAGCGTATTATGGCGGCCGCCTCTGCGGGGGTTACCGTAACCTGCTCGCCGGTAGCCATATTCTTGAGAGCCATTTTGCCTTCGGCCATCTCGTTTTCCCCTACCATTGCCACGTATGGCACAGCTGTGGCGTTGGCATACGCCATCTGCTTCTTCATCTTGGCGGCGTCGGGGTAGATCTCGCATGCCACGCCGGCGGCACGCAGCTCCTTGATCATCCTGAGGGATGCGGCGGCTTCAGCGGCACCGAAGTTCACAAACATCACCTGGGTGGCGGTGCGGGTGTCGGCGGGGTAGAGGTCGAGGGTGTTGAGCACATCGTAGATGCGGTCGGCGCCGAAGGATATGCCTACTCCTGAGAGACCCGGCATGCCGAACACTCCTGTGAGGTTGTCGTAACGTCCTCCGCCTGTGATGCTTCCTATGGCCACATCCTTGGCTTTTACTTCTATGATGGTGCCGGTGTAGTAGTTGAGGCCGCGTGCGAGCGAGACGTCAAGGTCGAGTTCGGCGTCAAGGCCGAGGGCGTTCACCCCTTCGGTGACTTCGCGTAGCTCGCGCACACCCAGGGAGCCTGTCTCGCTTCCGGCAAGGAGCTCCTCAAGGCGTGCCAGACGCTCGCTGAGGGAGCCCCCGATGGCGAGGATGGGCTGCAGTTTGTCCACCGCTTCCTGTGAAAGGCCACGCTCAATCAGCTCGGCGTTCACGTTCTCTATGCCTACCTTGTCGATCTTGTCGATGGCTACGGTGATGTCCACAAGACGGTCGGGAGCACCGATCAGCTCGGCTATTCCGGCGAGCACCTTGCGGTTGTTGAGTTTGAGTATGATGCGTATCTTAAGACGGCGGAACACCTCGTCGATAAGCTGGAGCAGCTCCACCTCGTTGAGCAGCGAGTCTGATCCCACAACGTCAGCGTCGCACTGGTAAAACTCACGGTAACGGCCTTTCTGCGGACGGTCGGCGCGCCAGACGGGCTGTATCTGGAAGCGCTTGAAGGGGAGCTGCAGCTCGGCACGGTGCTGGACCACGTAACGCGCGAAAGGCACTGTGAGGTCGTAGCGGAGCCCTTTCTCGCAGAGCTGTGGCGCCAGACGGGGGCAGTTGCCCTCCTCTATGAGTTTCATGTCGGCTCCACGCAGGAAGTCGCCGGAGTTGAGGATCTTGAAAAGCAGCTTGTCACCCTCTTCGCCATATTTTCCCATGAGGGTCGAGAGGTTCTCCATTGCGGGAGTCTCGATAGGGTTGTAGCCGTAAAGACGGAATACGTCGCGTATAGTATCGAAAATATAGTTGCGCTTCGCCATTTCTGCAGGGGAGAAGTCGCGCGTGCCTTTGGGTATGGAGGGCTTCATGGTCAATAGCTTATTGGTGACTTATTCAATTGTTTCTGGCGCGTTTGCGTTCAAGCTCGTCGAGGATGATCTTGCGGAGACGCAGGTGGTGGGGGGTAACCTCCACATATTCGTCCTCCTTGATGTATTCGAGTGCTTCTTCGAGGCTGAATACCACCGGGGGCACGATCTTGGCTTTCTCGTCGGCGCCTGAGGCGCGCATGTTGGTGAGTTTCTTTGATTTGGTGACGTTGATCACGATGTCTTTGTCTTTGGCGCTCTCACCTACGACCTGTCCGGCATACACCTCCTCCTGCGGGAAGATGAAGAACCGGCCGCGGTCCTGGAGCTTGTCGATGGCATAGGCGTAGGCGGTGCCTGCCTCCATGGCTATGAGCGAGCCGTTTGTGCGGCGTTCGATCTCACCCTTCCAGGGCTGGTATTCCAGGAAGCGGTGTGCCATGATGGCTTCTCCGGCAGAACCGGTGAGCACGTTGTTGCGGAGACCGATGATGCCTCGCGAGGGTATCTGGAACTCCATGTGCACACGGTCGTTCTGTGTGGTCATGCTGAGCATGTCGCCCTTGCGGCGTGTCACCATATCGATCATCTTTGACGCGTACTCCTCGGTGACGTTGATTGTAAGAAGCTCCACCGGCTCGCATTTCACGCCGTCGATCTCCTTGATGATTACCTGGGGCTGTCCTACCTGCAGCTCGTATCCTTCGCGGCGCATGGTCTCGATGAGCACCGACAGGTGGAGCACACCGCGGCCGTAGACGTTCCATGCGTCTTCGTTGTCGGTCTTTTCCACGCGGAGGGCAAGGTTTTTGTCAAGCTCGCGGGTCAGACGGTCCTGTATGTGGCGTGATGTGACGAACTTGCCGTCCTTGCCGAAGAACGGGCTGTCGTTGATGGTGAACGTCATCGACATAGTGGGCTCGTCGATGGCGATGCGGGGAAGAGGCTCGGGATTGGTGACGGTGGTCACTGTGTCGCCGATCTCGAAGTTCTCTATACCCACCAGTGCGCAGATGTCGCCTGAGCTAACCTCGGTGACTTTCTTGCGTCCCATCCCCTCGAAGGTATGCAGCTCCTTGATGCGCTGGCGGATAACCGAGCCGTCGCGTTTGCAGAGGCCGATTTCCATCCCTTCGCGGAGTGTGCCGCGATGCACGCGTCCCACGGCGATTCGGCCCACATAGTTGGAGTAGTCGAGCGATGTGATAAGCATCTGC
>CADFRV010000068.1 GCA_902836725.1 Muribaculaceae bacterium | reverse complement strand
GATAGAGGTCGCATCCGAAACCTACGGAAACGAAAAAATCCGATGTTTTGGTGCGCAGGAAATCGGCCTTTTTCTTCATCACGTCGAAAGCGGGCATCACTCCCGCCACCATATACGGACGGATGTTGCGCATGCGCACGGCGGAATATTTCAGATCAATAGGGGCCACGAGGTAGGCCGATTTTATATCCTGCTTCTCCTCAGTGCCGTTTGTGGTATCCTTGAATCTTACCACACGGTTTCCGAAATATATGCCCGGGGTCACGCGCAGGCTGAAGTAATCGTTCAGCCTGAAGCTGAATAGTCCGTTGACGCAGAAACCCGGTGAAAACGAGGGCTGTTCCATAAACCATGTGTTACCCTCTCCGGTCACGAAACCGTTGTGGTGGAAATTGAAATCGAATGTGTTTAAACCGACTGAAAAACCGAGGTGCCAGCGGCGCATGTCGCTGTATGGGCGGTTTACGATCTTGTCGTTCAGTTTGGCGGCATATGACGAAGGGATCGCGAAAGCAAATGCCATCGCAATCATAAATGCAGTGCCGATATTTCGGAAGGATATGTATTTCATCAAATATGCCTTCATTGTCTTTTCGGTGGAGACTGCATGCTGCATGCAGAGAGGTATTTTATACAATCTCCAATAGTTTTAACGTATGGGTGCGCGATTTATTGCATCCCATGCCGGGGGAATGGATGTGCCACGGCGGTAAAAACGCCACTGAATAAAATGTTAAAATAATCTAATGCGCCTGCGAAGCAGTTTTTTTATTTGTTAATCAAAAGTAAAAGAGATTAAACCCCAGTCCGGCTCGCTGCCCGGCAAATTTTATGAAAAGTTAAATTCTTATGGATATGAAACCGATAAAATCAGGAACACCTTTCCGGCGGGATAAGGGGAAGGAACATGAGGCTCTGGCGAAAATGCTAGGGCGTTTTGTGGCGCTCGCGATAATCCTTGTAGGTGCTATCGCCGTGGCAGTGGGCATGAGCGCATGCCAGATGGACGACGATGATGATCCGGACTCGGACTGGTATCTGAGCGGCGCATGGGCCGATACGGAGTATCCTGATGAAATAATGGTCTTTTACGGCGACGGCACAGGGTACTGGCAGTCTGATTCGACCGGTGATTACCTTGATTTCGATTATTACTGCTACGGCGACAACATATTTTTTACATTCTATCCAGCAGGCGCCCCCTCGTACAATCTTAACTGTTATATCGATATGACAACGGGTAAGTCCATGTCTATAACGTGGCCACCATCGTCGATGTATGGCGCGGTAACCATATACTATTATCGTGTGAACTGAGTGGCGTGGGGCAGTGGTGTGTGCCTTTTCGGTTATCAGGTCGCCGGAGCGGCCGTTTGTATATGTCGTCTGATTTCATTAACTTTGCACGTTGGAGCCGTAGTCTGTGTGGCTCCAGCGTCTTTTTATATACATTGCAAATAACTGCCGAGTGCTTGCTACCTCGTAAAAAACAAGAATGATGAAAAAGGATAATGACTCGCCTGTGGCCGGAGGGCAAAATTCCGGTTCTTCCCAGCTTACCGTGATATTCATGTTGCTGTCGGTGCTCTTTGTGGTGTGCCTGATAGTGTCAAATCTGATTGAGATCAAAACTGTGGATCTCGGATGGTTCACCATAACCGCCGGTGTGATAGTATTCCCGGTGTCATATATAATCAACGACTGTGTGGTGGAGGTGTACGGCTTCCGGAAAGCGCGTCTTATGATATGGACCGGATTTGCCATGAGTGTGCTTGTCGCGTTGTTCCTTCAGCTTGCGATAGCTCTCCCCGGGGGCGCCGAGTGGGAGGGACAGACGGCAATGGAGACCGTTTACGGAAGTGTGCCGCGCATAATGGCGGCAAGTTTCGCGGCTTTTATCTGCGGCTCGATGGTGAATGCATATGTAATGAGCCGGATGAAGGCTGCTGCAGGAGCGTCAATGCATACGCGCCGCAGCTTCTCCATACGGGCTGTGGTTTCCACTTTGTGGGGGGAGGGTGTTGATTCGCTCGTGTTTTTCCCTATAGCTTTCGGGGGAGTTTTGGAGTGGAGTACGGTGGTGTCGCTTATCGTGAGCCAGGCTTTGCTGAAGACTGTCTACGAGATGCTGGTGCTGCCGGTGACAATCGTGATTGTGCGCCGGCTGAAAAACGCCGAGTGTCTCGACACTGTAGACCGTGGCATAAGCTACAAATGGTGGAAACTCGCCGATCTTTGAGCCGTGTTATAAAATAGGTGTGCGGTGGTGTTTTTCCGTAATGGTTACGTAAAGGCGTCCGACCGATCCCGCTTGGCGGCGGTCAGCTTCATAATGGGTTTATTTCAAAAAAATTAGCGATTTTTCATGTGAAATAGCGCGCGAATGAAAAAAAAGTGCGATATTTGCACTTGCAAAATCGGCAAGAGGTTATTTATGGCTTCTATAAGTCTAATAATCGGTTGTTTAGATCAGAATTCAAATAAACATATATTAATCATAACTGACAACTATGACTAAAGCAGAAATCGTAAACGAGATTTCAAAGACCACCGGTATCGAAAGAGCGGCAGTTCTGGAAACCATTGAGAAATTCATGGAAGTAGTAAAGGACTCTCTTTCTCATGGAGAGGCTGTTTATCTCCGTGGTTTCGGCAGCTTCATCATCAAGACACGCTCACAGAAGACTGCACGCAATATCTCCAAAAATACCACTATTATTATCCCCGAACACAAGATCCCGGCTTTCAAGCCTGCCAAAGTGTTCATGGAAGATGTGAAATAATAGAGCGGCAAAAGCTTCTTAGTGATATTCCCCGTTGTATAACTCTTTAAATATTATCGATATGCCAAGCGGAAAGAAAAGAAAAGGCCACAAGATGGCTACCCACAAGCGTAAAAAACGTCTGCGCAAGAATCGCCACAAGAAGAAATAAGAAGTTCTGACGCGGGTGCCGTATGCAGGACTTATGGCGGTTATGCCTTTCGCCTTTGTGCCGCCCGCAGCAATGACTCCTTACGATACGAAACAAACTTTATGTGGCCGACTCTCATTAAAGGGAACCCCAACGGCCGCTAAAGTTTGTTTCTGTATATTCCGATATTTGAAAAGTCGGTGTGTGCCCCGGTTGCAGACAGCAATTGTTCCCCAGAATGTATTCAACGCCTCAAGCCTGACGCCGGTTGTTTTTCAATACGCATATGGCCAGGGGGCATGTCTACATTATCCTGTAATCTATAATTTATATATTTTAAATCCACTTAATGAAAAGCGAACTAATCGTCGATGTGCAGCCCACGGAGGTCTCCATAGCCCTCCTCGAGGACGGACGGCTCGTTTCTCTTCAGAAAGAGAGCCGCGACATTGCCTACGCTGTCGGCGACATTTACGTGGCTAAGGTGAAAAAGCTTATGCCCGGTCTCAATGCCGCCTTCGTGAATGTAGGTTACGAGAAAGACGCGTTTCTTCATTACCTGGATCTTGGTCCCCGTTTTTCTACCTATTCGGAGTTTCTGAAAGATGTTTTTCCGGCTGATGAAAATGACAGGAAGTCTGCCAAAGCGCTGCCGGATCTGTCGCGCATGAAACTCCTGCCGGACATTGATAAGCACGGCACAATATCTGATCGCCTGACCGTAGGCCAGGAGCTGATGGTCCAGATAGTAAAGGAACCGATATCGTCTAAAGGGCCGCGTCTTACTACCGAGGTATCGTTTACCGGCCGTTACATGGTGCTGATACCTTTCAGCGACAAGATCTCCCTTTCACAGAAAATCAAGACGACAGGTGAGAAACTGCGCCTGCGCCGTCTGATAGAGAGCATAAAGCCGAAGAATTTCGGTGTCATCATCCGCACTTCGGCGGAAGGCAAATCCGTAGCGGAGCTTCTGCATGAGATGCAGACACTTAAGAAATGTTGGGAGGATACCGTAGCGAAAGCGCGCACAGCCCCGGTGCCTTCCCTTATTTTTGAAGAGGAAAGCCGCATTGTAGGCGTGCTGCGCGATGTGTTCTCCACCTCGTTCGAGAGCATACATGTGAATGATCCGGAGGTGATGGCCCAGATAAAGAAATATGTGAGTCTCATCGCTCCCGAAAAGTCAGATATCGTAAAACTTTACAGCAAGCCGGAACCGATATTCGACAGCTTCAACATCACACGGCAGATAAAGTCGTCGTTTGGAAAGACTGTATCGTTCAAATCCGGAGCTTATATCATAATAGAGCATACGGAAGCCCTGCATGTGATAGACGTGAACTCCGGAAACCGCGCCAAAGCCGGTACGGATCAGGAGAGCAACGCCCTTGACGTGAACATCCGCGCAGCCGATGAAATAGCACGCCAGCTGCGGTTGCGCGACATGGGAGGCATAATCGTGGTGGATTTTATCGACATGAACAAAGTCGAACACCGCCAGGCTCTCTATGACCACATGCGTGAAGTGATGGCAAACGATCGCGCGAGGCACAATATATTGCCGCTGAGCAAATTCGGCCTTATGCAGATTACCCGCCAGAGGGTGCGGCCCGCCCTTGATATCGTCACCACCGAAGCCTGTCCTTCATGCAACGGAAAAGGGGAGGTCAAGCCTTCGCTCCTGTTCACGGACACTCTCAAAGAGAAGCTCAATTATCTTGTCAATGATCTCAATGAGAAAGATTTTATAATGTATGTGCATCCGTTTGTAGACGCATATATAAAGAAAGGACTCATATCGCAGTACAGGCGCTGGCGCATGGAGCTCGGAGCGAAATTCAAGGTGCTCCCTGATGAATCTCTGGCTTATCTGCAGTATAAGGTGTTTGATAAAAAGCGCAATGAGATAGATCTGAAAGAAGAGAAAGATCTTGACAAGTCATCCACGACCAAAACAAAAACAAAGACCAAGAACCGGGCGTCGTAAGATTCAGCGCCCCTCACCAAGGCCGGTGATGCGGATTTTATGGATCCTTCCTCCGACCGGAAACAAAAAGACTGATCTAACAAGGCGTTGTGTCGTAGTAACCGGCACATCGCCTTGTATTTTTCTGCAGACAAATTGCTTGTCGGCATATGGGGCGATAATGTGTCCTGCGCACTTTAGGAAGCAAAACGTGTGGAGTATAATGTGATTTAATAGAAATTAACACAGAAACATTAAGTATCTCCTTCCTGTTTTGAGAGTAGTTAGATAGAAGCGCAAAAACTTGGTACCACATGCTTCCGGGAAGTTTGAAGTGATGTTGTATGAATATCCTCCGTTGATGTGACATGATCACTTGTCGGAGACGGATGATACAATATCGGTCTGAAAAACTTTCTCTGTCCAGGAGAACCATATATGATATTATGCAGAATATTAAAGCCAGTTATGTAAAAAAAGTCATCTCCATGTTTGTCAGCGGCCGCTACTCGGCGGCTACCGAGAGGCGTGTGGGGATATGGCTTACAAACGGCAAGGAGAGCAAGGCTAAAAACGAGGCTCTCGATTGTGTCTGGCAGGAATCGCTCGCCGAGGCAGACTGCGAGGATGCCGACGAGCATTACAACCGTTGGTTGCAACATACATTAGCCTCGGACACCAATGGCTCCAAGAATGTCGCCGATGTTGCCGGAGCACCTCGGTTTGCCCAGGCTCCACGCCATACTCTTCTGCGTGTATGGCAGAGTGTGGCAGCCGTGCTTGCTTTGGCGGTTGTATCGATGGCGTGGCTTCTTACAGACCGCGATTCCACAGAAAACTACCCGGTAAGGATGGTGCAGGCATTTTGCCCGGCAGGACAGACACGCGATATCATTCTCCCCGACGGCAGCAAGGCTGTGCTCAACGGAGCCTCTACCATAACGTATCTTGAGCGTTTTACCAAAGATGAGCGCAATGTATTGCTTACAGGCGAAGCGAGCTTCAAGGTAGCGAAAGATGCCGACCGACCATTTACTGTCAGCACCGGCGATGTGGATGTAACGGCTCTCGGCACCGAGTTCAACGTAAAGGCTTACTCAGACAGCCGCACTGTGGCCGCCACTCTGGTGGAAGGTGTAGTGAATGTGGCTTACGGTAAGGATCCCGAAACTTTCGCGTCGGCCGGCGAAACCATATTGGCCCCTTCACAGCAACTGCTGTTTGACCGTCAGGGTGGAATTGCGAAAGTGACGGAAGTGAACCTGAATGATGTTACAGCATGGCAACGCGGCGAACTTGTCTTCGACAACATGACTTTATACGAGATTTTGCATGAACTTGAAAACCGATTTACCCATAAGTTTGTTTACAATACGGGTATGTTACCGACCGACCGTTATACATTCCGTTTCAAAAAAGGGATGAATCTCGTTGAAGTTATGAAAATTGTGGAGGATGTTACCGGTGTGGTACGTTGTTCCATAGATGATAACACATGCAAAATATGCCCTAAATCTTGAATAACATATAACTACGATACATACAAATCTTACATAAAACAATAATATTAATCAGAAAACATTCCGTTGATCGTCAATGTGCCTTAGGCGCTTCCAGTCAATGCCGCGATGTAAATAGCAAGAAAAACAATCTTTTATTTTAAAGTAAGGCCATTAACGGAGCCATCTTCCCTCCCAAAAATGGCAGGCAGCCATGTAAAGGGCGCCGGCACCTGTAAGACCAAAAATTACGGGTCTTCTCCTTCGTATGCCTTTACATAGCCTTGAAACACTAACGAAGAAACATAAAAAACAATTTTTAATTATTCACTAATACCTAAGCTAAATGCCTAATTTATTGAGTACTGCAGCCGTGCGGGGGAAGTCGCTGACACCTCGCCTTATGACGCTGCTTTTGGCTTTTTTCCTTCTCTCGGCATCGGCTTTCGCCCAGGATGCTTCTGCAGCACGCATAAACATCCATCGAAGCGGAATCTCCGTAATCGACGCTTTGAAGGAAGTGGAACAGCAAAGCGGACTTTCAATCGGGTTCAACAATTCGAAACTCGAGGACAAGCCTGCAGTGAATCTTAATCTTACTGATGCCACTCTTGCAAGTTCGCTCGGCCAGATCCTGAAAGGGACAGGCTATACTTACGAGATCGCAGGAAACTACATCAAAATCGTAAGCGAGCAGGGAAGTGCTCCCGCGGCCGCACCCGGCAGCTGCGCCATGGAGACCCTCACCGGTGTGGTGGTGGATCCTGAAGGAGAACCCCTCATCGGCGCCACAGTGCAAGTGAAGGGCACCTCCACGGCTACTGCTACCGATATTGACGGCAATTTCTCTCTTCGCGCCCGCCCGTCCGATACACTGGTATTCACATATATCGGTTACGGCGCACAGGAGGTGAAGGTCGGCGACAAAACCACTTTCGACATTACCATGAGCGAGGATTCGAAACTCCTCGACGAGGTTGTGGTGACCGCTCTCGGCATCAAGCGTGAGCAGAAATCACTTTCATACAATGTGCAGCAGCTGAAAGGCGATGTCCTTTCGGAAAACAAGGACGCCAACTTCATCAACGGCCTTGCCGGTAAAGTGGCCGGCGTGAACATCAACGCCTCATCGTCTGGTGTTGGCGGTATCTCCAAGGTTGTGATGCGTGGTACGAAATCGATCATGCAGGGTTCAAACGCACTCTATGTGATTGACGGCATGCCTATGCGCGGCGCCAATTCGGGTGGTTCCACAGAGTTCGGTTCGCAGGGTTCCACAGAGCCTATCGCCGATATCAACCCTGAGGATATCGAATCAATGTCGGTGCTGACCGGTGCTGCCGCAGCCGCCCTTTACGGATCGGATGCAGCCAACGGCGCTATCGTGATCACTACGAAAAAAGGTCAGGCAGGCAAGACCAAACTTACCTACAACAGCGCCCTCTCATGGGACCGCGCTCTCGTACAGCACAAACTTCAGAACCGTTACGGCACCGGTATAAACGGTGCGCTGAATCCCACAAGCAACATGTCGTGGGGCGCGCCCCTGGTAGGAGCCAACAGTTGGAACTATAATCCTTA
The DNA here is from genome assembly GCA_902836725.1 of Muribaculaceae bacterium. Taxonomy (GTDB): domain Bacteria; phylum Bacteroidota; class Bacteroidia; order Bacteroidales; family Muribaculaceae; genus UBA7173. Next base: position 3,672 of record CADFRV010000068.1, on the reverse strand, counting down.
CGACGATTACTTCCAGACAGGTTTCCTCTCCACCCAGTCGCTGACCTTCAGCACCGGTAACGACAAGAACCAGACATATGCGTCGGCAGCTGCCGTGAACTCGAAGGGTATCGTTCCCAACAACCGTTACGACCGTTACAACTTCAACATACGCAATACCACCTCGTTCCTGAACGACAAGATGACTCTTGACCTGAATGCCACATATGTGCATCAGACAGACCGCAACATGGTCAACCAGGGTCAGTACAACAACCCCTATGTAGGCGCGCTTCTCTTCCCCCGAGGCAACAACTGGGAGGATATAAAGACATATGAACTTTATGATCCGGCGCGTGCGCTCAGCGTGCAGAACTGGCCTGTGGGCGACTACGGCATGAATGTGCAGAACCCCTACTGGATCAATTACCGCACTCCCCGCGAGAACAGCAAGGACCGTTTCATGCTCGGAGCCAATCTCAGCTACCAGGTTCTTCCGTACCTCACCCTTGCCGGCCGTGTGCGCATCGACAACTCCTACAATACATACACGGAGAAATTCTATGCGACCACAAACAATACCCTTACCGGAGGTTCAGACCGCGGTTACTATGGCATTACGAAAAGTACCGACAAGCAGATCTTCGCGGATTTCCTTGTAAGCTTCAACAAGAACTTCGGTGAAGACTGGAGCGTGCAGGCAAACTTCGGTGGATCGATCTCCGATATGCGTTACGACGCCCTCGCCACAAACGGCCCGATCTCTACCGGTATGGGAGAATTCGAAGGCATACCCGCCGGTCTGCCTAACTTCTTCGCCGTGCAGAACCTTTCTTCGGCACACGTCACCAACATGCAGACCGGATGGCACGAGCAGACACAGTCGCTCTATGCATCGGCTGACATAGGCTACAGGAACACATATTACCTGACACTGACCGGCCGTAACGACTGGCCTTCACAGCTCGCAGGTCCGAATTCGCGCAATTCCTCGTTCTTCTATCCCTCGGTAGGTCTGTCGGTGCTGATGAACCAGCTTCTCCCGCAGATCCCCTCCAACATCATGCAGCTCTGGAAAATCCGTGCCAGCTACGCTTCTGTAGGTTCGGCCTTCAGCCGCTATATCGCCAACCCGCGTTATACCTGGAACCAGTCGACCAACTCATGGAGCGTACAGACACAGTATCCTCTCTACGATCTCCGTCCGGAGAGAACCAACTCATTTGAGGTAGGTATGAATTTCCGTTTCATCAACGACATCACTTTCGATGCCACATTCTACCATGCCGACACGAAGAACCAGACTTTCAACCCCGGCCTTCCCGTAAGCCAGTATTCGAACCTGTTCGTGCAGACCGGCTCGGTGCGCAACTGGGGTATGGAGTTCGCTCTCAACTATTCCCATACATGGGGCGATTTCACCTGGAACAGCGGTCTGACATATTCGTTTAACCGCAACAAGATCACCGAGCTTGCCGACAACGCTCTTAACCCGGTGACAGGCGAACGCTTCTCCATGGATGTGCTTGACATGGGCGGTCTGGGATCCACACGCTTCCTCCTCAAGAAAGGTGGTACAATGGGCGACATCTACTCCACAATCGACCTGGTGCGCGACAGCAACGGCGCGATATACGTGGATGAGACACAGGCCGTAGCCACCTCCAACATCAAGGATAAAGAGGACTATATCAAACTTGGCTCGGTGCTTCCCGCGGGCAACCTCGCATGGAACAACTCATTCCAGTGGAAGAACATCGGCGCAAGCTTCATGATCAACGCACGCCTCGGCGGAAAGGTATTCTCACGCACCCAGGCTGTCCTCGACTACTACGGTGTCAGCGAGAACTCGGCTGCCGCCCGCGACCAGGGCTTCGTGTCGATCAACAACGGCGACCGTGTCAATCCGCAGATGTGGTACAGCGTGATAGCGGGCGGTACGGCAGTGCCCCAGTACTATATCTATGATGCGACCAACGTGCGTCTCGGTGAAGTGACCCTCAGCTACAATATACCGCGCCGCTGGCTCGGGAATGTCTGCGACATCAAACTCTCGTTTGTCGGCCGCAACCTGCTGATGATCTACAACAAGGCTCCTTTCGACCCCGAGTCCGTGGCTTCTACCGACAACTATTATCAGGGAATCGACTGGTTCATGATGCCGTCGCAGCGTAACCTCGGTTTCAACGTTAACTTCACCTTCTAAACAAGCCTGACAATGCACAAATATATAAACAAGCTCTTCATCGCTTCTATAGCCGTTGCTGCCGCATCCTGCACCGGCGCGTATGAGGATATCAACTCCAATCCTTACGAACCGGGCGATCTTTCCGGCGATTCGTACAAGATGAACAGTCAGCTGAACAATGTGGCAAGTTGTGTCATGTCGTCTGACGTCAACACTATCCAGTTTACAGATGCATTGCTGGGAGGTGTTTATGGCGGATATTTCTCGGATTCCAATGCCGGTTTCGCCGAGTCATTCGCACGTTACAACCCCAAGGACGACTGGAGCCGCGTGTTCCTGAAATCAGACCGTATCGTGGCCACCCTGTATGCCAACCTCGGCCAGATCGAGGCAGATTGCGAGAAGACAGGCAACCGCGTGCCTCTGGCAGTGGCCAGAATCATCAAGATCGCGGCCATGAGCCGTGTCACCGATGCATACGGTCCTATCCCTTACCTCCAGCTCGGCACGTCTACCGATATTTATGTGCCTTACAACAGCCAGCAGGAGATCTACCAGTCGTTCTTCGACGAGCTTGACGAGAATATCGAGTTTCTCAGAAACAACATAGACATGTCGCTCTCGCCCCTGGGTGACTTCGTATACGGAGGCGACCTCACGAAATGGATCAAGTTCGCCAATTCCCTCAAACTGCGTCTCGCAATGAGAATTTCGTATGCCGATCCCACCCTTTCACGCAAGATGGCCGAGGAGGCTGTGCGCGACGGTGTGATCGAGAGCAACGAGGACAATGCGATGTGGAACTATTTCAAATCCGGTACCATAACCAATGGCCTCTATGTAGCCAAGAACTACAACGAGGACACCAAGCAGAATACCGGTGGCGACACACATGCCGCAGCCGACATCATCTGTTACATGAACGGTTACAATGATCCCCGCCGTGCGGCATACTTCGTGAAGTCCACCGAATGGGCCGACCGGGAGTATGTGGGTCTGCGCCGCGGATGGGAGACTTTCGACAAGAGCTGGGGCTTCTATTTCTGTGGCCTCGCCCTGAAATCGACCGATCCCTATATCTGGCTCACCGCTTCCGAAGTGGCCTTCCTTCGTGCAGAAGGTGCTGCAGTGCACAACTACGACATGGGTGGCACCGCCGAGGAGCTGTACAACGACGGCATCCGTCTGAGCTTCGAGCAGTGGGGCTGCAAGGGTGCCGAGGAATATCTGGCTGACGCTACTTCACGTCCCGCCGCATATGTAGATCCTACGGGTGAGAATCCTTATGCAGGTTCCTTGTCAAGCATAACCGTGAAATGGGACAACTCTGCCGATACCGAGACCAAGCTCGAGCGTATCATCACGCAGAAATGGATCGCACTTTATTATAATGGCAACGAGGCATGGGCAGAACTGCGCCGCACAGGCTATCCCAAGCTGATACCGGTGGCCGCCAATCTTTCAGGGGGTATCATCGACAGCAATGCAGGTCCGCAGCGTCTGAC
>CADFRV010000067.1 GCA_902836725.1 Muribaculaceae bacterium | reverse complement strand
AGTGTCTTGCGGCGTTTGCTGCCCTGCTTCTCCTCCTGCGCCATACGTTGCGTTTTCTGGTCGAGCCATGAGGAATAGTTGCCTTTCCAAGGTATCCCCTCGCCACGGTCAAGTTCCAGGATCCAGCCCGCCACATGGTCGAGGAAGTAACGGTCGTGCGTCACGGCGATCACCGTGCCCGGATACTGCTGCAGATGCTGCTCCAGCCAATCGATCGATTCAGCGTCGAGGTGGTTGGTGGGCTCGTCGAGCAGGAGCACGTCGGGCTGCTGCAGGAGCAGGCGGCAGAGTGCCACACGGCGGCGTTCGCCACCGGAGAGGGTCTCCACCTTCTGATCGTCGGGAGGGCACTGAAGCGCATCCATCGCACGCTCGAGTTTTGAGTCGATATTCCAGGCGTCTGCGGCGTCAAGAGCATCCTGCAGTTCCCCCTGGCGCTGGATGAGCGCATCCATCTTGTCAGGGTTTTCGAGCACGTCGGGATCGCCGAAAGCGGCGTTCACCTCATCGAATTCCCGCAGGAGATCCATTACGGGCTGCACACCCTCGCGCACCACCTCTATCACAGTTTTGCCCGGGTCGAGTTTAGGTTCCTGTTCCAGATAGCCTACAGAATATCCCGGGGAGAAAACCACGTCGCCCTGGATATCCTTGTCTATTCCGGCAATGATCTTAAGCAGGGATGATTTACCGGAACCGTTAAGACCGATGATACCGATCTTGGCTCCATAGAAAAAGGAGAGGTATATGTTTTTGAGGACTTGTTTCTGGGGAGGGTAAGTCTTTGAGACATCCACCATCGAGAAGATTATCTTTTTGTCGTCGGCGTTAGGGGCAGCCATATATCAAGGGAATTAATTGTTATCAGAGGGATCAGAGTTATCAGAGATATCAGAGTTATCAGAGGCATCAGCAAAACTATTCATGCTTGACTTCTCCCGCTCTTACTTCTTACTTCTAATTCTTCTTCTTACTTCTTTTTCTTTGGCGCACACTTGGTGGGGTATTCGCAGCGGATTTTCCCCTCCATGATGTTGCGGAGCTTGCTGCGGTTGAGCTGTTTGCGGATTGCCGATACATGATCCATGTACACGATACCCTCGAGATGGTCGCATTCATGCTGCACCACTCGCGCTGCATAACCGCTTATCTCCTCTTCGTGGGGCTGGAAATCCTCGTCGAGATAGCTGAGACGGATATGCTCCACACGTTTTACATCCTCGCTCAGTCCCGGGAGGCTGAGGCAACCTTCCGAACGGCTTATCTGTGGGCCGTCGAGGATCTCTATCTCAGGATTGATGAGCGTGCGCTTGAAGCCGTCGCACTCAGGGAAGTTCTCGGCCAGAGGTGATGCGTCGATCACCACTATGCGGTCGTTGCGTCCGATCTGGGGGGCGGCGAGCCCTACGCCGTCCGAGGCATACATTGTCTCGAACATGTTGGCCACAAGCTCCTTGAGGTCGGGATATGTGTTGTCGATATCTTCCGAGATCTCTCTCAGAACCGGATGACCATAGAGATATACAGGTAATTTCATTATATTGACGTTCTATTTTTTTCTATAAACAGCTTGGCGCTAAATGCCACCCCGTGCCTGGCGGGACGCGATGTAGTCGTTGAGTATGATTGTGGCCGAGATTTCATCCACAATCGCCTTGTCGCGCCTGGCCATCTTGCGCATGCCGCCGTCGATCATGGCGCGGTGTGCGAGCACCGATGTGAACCGCTCGTCAAAGAATTCTATTGGAATTTCTCCTGTGACTTTGCGCAGGCGTTCTATGCCCGGCCGGATATAGCGCATCGACTCCGATTCCTCTCCGCGCATTGTGGTCGGTAGCCCTACAATGATGCGCTCCACGTTTTCTTTTGCCAGATACGAGGCGATGAAATCGTTGAGTGTGCCGGTAGCGACGGTTGTAAGTCCGTTGGCCACAATCTGCAGTGTGTCGGTCACGGCGATGCCGCACCGCTTTTTTCCGAAGTCGATAGCTAAAAGTCGTGCCACACTGCAAAGTTACTAAATATATTCAGATAAGGCAAATGCTATGCCCTGATGCGTGCGCAGACAGGTGCCTGCGCTCCGCCAGTCAACTTTATGGGTCCTGTAATTGTTGTACTTACAAAATATAATTTATTGCATTATGGTACGTAGAAGAAATGGCGGTAATGACAGATTCTCTGACCGCGAAAGAAAAGACAAACGTAATTTATGGCTTTACATCGGTGTAGGTGTTCTTATTGTGCTTCTTCTTGTGTGGATGACGATTGCAAGTTTCTGGGAAGATACAGATGTGGCGGCGTTCATCACGCCGTTTGGCCTATGATATTCTGGTACAAAATATCACGCGCAGGCAGGAGGTTTTTCCCCTCCGTGTCTGCGCGTGATGTATGGTCGTGTCATGTCGTTTTTGCGTATCCTTGATCAGAATGCATATCTGATTCCGATTGCCGGTATAATGGCATGGGTGGCGTATTTAGCGGAAAATGTGCCTTGCTCCTTGAGTGTCGGGAATTTTTTCCCCTGATAGGAGGGGAGGGGGAGGCCCATCTGGTTGGCCAGCGCGACGGCAGCGTTGTATTGCTGTACCCCTTTTTCGTATGCGGCTACATTTGTGTTGAAGCTGCGGGCCAGTATGTCGTCATATTGTCCGGTGCCGTTCTCTGTGCCGAGGCCGTGTACATACATGAATGCCACATCAATGTACAGCCCTCCTACAGGTCTGAAGCTGAATCCGACAGACGGCTCTATTTTTGTCATGCCCGGTGTTTCGGGGTTGTAATAGTCGGTATTGCACGGGGAAGTGTCGATCATCAGTCCGGCACGCAAGTCAAACCTTTTGGTGAGGCTGTACTGTGCGCCCAGATGATAGGTCATGGCGTTATGGTAGTCTTTTTTCAGGTTCTGGTCAAATTCGGGAAGATGGTCGAATTCGATATCGAGCTGTTTGTATGTGCCCCATCCGTTGAGCTGGGCGTCGAAAGCGATTATAAGGTCTCTGAAAGGCTTATAGCTTACTCCCACCGAGAATACATACGGACATGGCATGGATGCCGAGAAGTTGGTGGTGTTCAGGTGGTCGAGTGTGGAGCTAAGCAGCGCGCGTGCTACCTCGTCGTTGTATTCCACCCGTGCGTCGCCGGCTTTTACTTTCATGTTCATTTTCGAACGGAAGGAGGCTCCCGCTGTCCATCGGTCTGTGATGTCCCACATGATACCTGCGTTGATGCCCACCGCGATTTCTGATTTTCCGCTGAGGTTTACCGATGCGGGGGGAACTCCGTTGTCGGTATATCTGATCTCTTCCGGTGCGGGGGTCTGCACAGGGTTGCCCGTTACGATTCCCTCGAGTATGGCGGCCTGGTGTTTCAGCCGGTTTGATTCGTTGACCAGTTCTACCAGGTTGCCGAAATTGTCGGAAGGTGCCAGCGCCTTGTTCAGGTTTACACTACCCCATGAAATCATGAGGCCGGCTCCTATGGAGAGGTTCGGCAATATGTTCCAGCTTATTGTTGGCTGCACGGTAAATACCTTGAGGTCTACCGACTGGTTCAGCACGGCACCCGGCCAGTTCTTTCCCCAGTTGATCGATGATCCGTAGGGTGTATAAACTGTTACTCCGGCGTATAGGTTGTCGTAAACTCGGAATGCTGCCGAGACATTCATCGGGGTACTTATCTTGTTGCTTGTAGTGTACTCTTTGCCTTCGTGTGTGGCTGTAGCGGTAGCTTTTATGGCGCTGATTGATCCGGAAAAATCGATTACTTTTCTGGAAAGTGACAGTCCTGCGGGATTGAAGATCTGGCTCTCGGCACCGAGTTTCATCGCCACGCCTACATGTCCCATTCCCTCTTGTCTTGCGCTGAAAGTGTTTACCTGATACCCTTCTGCGGCAGCGCCGAGGTATATGGCAGCGGCCACCGCCGCGCTGATAGCTTTTCTCATAATCTATAGACAAATTTAAAAATCGGCCAAAATTACCAAAAATATCCCAAATGGCAAAATTTCGGCGTCTCAATGACGAATTTACTATTCGCGTAAACGGAATAATTTTTGTCTCAAAGAGAAAGTTTGCGAGGATATTTTAGGTGGTTTGGAAAAAAATGCTTACTTTTGTGAAAAATTGGATAGTATGGCCGTTGAGCTTCAACAGACAGTCACCCGCATAGCCGCCAAAAGCCGCATTATTCTTGAGCGTTACGAGCTTATGAAACGGCAGCTGAAGGCAGATGTGGAGAAGATAGCTCAGCTGGAGCACGATCTTGAGCGCACGCGCGCTGAAAACGAGAGGCTCCGCACCCAGATTGAGTATCTGGGGATAGCCGCCGTCGTGGCGCCTGAGCGCGAGGATGTGGAGCGCACACGGGCATTGCTTTCCAGTTTGGTGCGGGAAATCGACAAGTGCATCGCCGACCTCAACGATTGACCGTTGGCCGGCGGCGGTCATGGCAAGCAATGTTTGTGGCCGCAAGTACCTCTCCACGCACTGCCAACAGATTTGATCCCCCTTCCGGCCTGATGGCGGCACGGCCGTGTTTCTTTCCGCTGCCTGCTGTTTCCGGATACGGGATGTGATTATGTTGCACGATGAATGATAAACTGAACATAACTATACGTATTGCCGACCAACCTTCGATACCGCTTTATATCAACAGGAGCGATGAAGAGAATATCCGCACGGCGGAGTATAATGTAAACCGCCTGTGGAACGCATGGAGCACCAAGTACAAAAACAAAACCTCGCATGAGGTGCTCGCCATGGTGGCTTTCAGGTTCGCCGAGTTGTTCTATAAGCTCAATTCTTCCGCCAACGAGACAAATGGCGTTCTGGAAGAATTTGAAAAAGGGCTCGACGACATACTGCTTGAGATGGAGAGCTGACAGCTGCTCCTGTCGATAGCCCGTTATGATTGGAATATATATTTGTTGACCGATTTCCCGTTCTGCACACGCAGGTTCCGCGGGTACTTGCATACGGTTGCATTCCTTTCGTGAAGCGCCGGCAAATGTGAGTCTACCCTCAGGCCGATGCCATGTGCGGACGCTTTTTTTATAGCCATTCCCGATTGTGCCGCAGAGGCGGCGCGCATCAGGGGAAGCGGCTCTGTAATCAGACTTTTACAACTGAAAACTTGATATTCATTAAAAACAATCTATTAATTCTATGACTATAATAATCTATATTGCGATTGCCGTTGTCGGGCTCGCTATAGGCGCCTTCGGCACTATGGCGGTCCAGAAGTCGATGGCTCGCAGCCGTGCAAAAACTATCATCGATGAAGCTGTGCGCGAGAGCGACGTGATACTTCAGAAGGCGCAACTCAAAGGCCGTGAAGAGGGTCTCAAGATAAAGGATGAAGCTGAGAAACAGGCTAACCAGCGCTTGTCGAAAGTGCAGTCGGTGGAAGCCAAGATGAAGCAGCGCGAGATGCAGCTCAACCAGCAGCACAGCGAGAACCAGCGTCAGCGCAACGACCTGGAAGCCCTGCGTCAGCGCCTGAATGCCGAGGAAGCGGTGATAGAGACACGCAAGGATGAGCTTGACAAGCTGAAACGTTCGGCGCAGGATACACTCGAGCATATCTCAGGCCTCTCTTCCGAGGAAGCGAAGGAGAAACTTATCGAATCGCTTAAGGACGAGGCCAAGACGGCTGCCGCCCAGTATGTGAACGAAATTATGGACGAGGCCAAGATGACAGCCAACAAGGAGGCCAAACGCATTGTCATACAGTCGATACAGCGCGTGGCTACCGAGGCTGCCATAGAGAACAGTGTCACAGTATTCCATATCGATTCCGACGAGATCAAGGGCCGCATCATAGGACGCGAAGGACGCAACATACGCGCCCTCGAAGCCGCCACCGGCATCGAGATCATAGTCGATGATACTCCCGAGGCCATCGTGCTTTCAGGCTTCGATCCCGTGCGTCGGGAGATCGCGCGCCTGGCTCTCCATCAGCTTGTGGCCGACGGCCGCATACATCCCGCACGCATCGAGGAGGTGGTCAACAAAGTGCGCAAGCAGATTGAGGAAGAGATCGTCGAGACCGGCAAACGCACCGCTATCGACCTCGGTATCCATGGTCTGCACCCCGATCTTATCCGCATGATCGGCAAGATGAAATACCGTTCAAGCTACGGGCAGAACCTCCTGCAGCACGCACGCGAGACTGCCAACCTGTGTGCTATCATGGCTTCTGAACTCGGCCTCAATCCCAAGAAGGCACGTCGCGCGGGTCTGCTCCACGATATAGGCAAGGTGCCCGACGAAGAGCCCGAACTGCCCCACGCACTTCTCGGCATGAAGATCGCCGAGCGCTGCAAGGAAAAACCGGAAATATGCAATGCCATCGGCGCCCACCACGACGAGATCGAGCAGACAACCTTGCTCGCCCCCATCGTGCAGGTGTGCGACGCCATCTCGGGCGCACGTCCCGGCGCACGCCGCGAGATAGTGGAGGCTTATATCAAGCGCCTCAACGACCTTGAGCAGCTCGCTCTCTCGTATCCCGGCGTAATAAAGACATATGCCATTCAGGCCGGACGCGAGTTGCGCGTGATTGTCGGAGCTGACAAGATCGACGATGCAGAGACAGAAAGCCTGTCAAACGAGATAGCAAAGCGCATCCAGGACGAGATGACATATCCCGGACAGGTAAAGATTACCGTAATACGCGAGACACGCGCCGTGAGCTTCGCGAAATAATCTCTTTTCAGAAACACCCTTATGTCAGAAAGAAAAGAGGAAACGAACAAGACGGACTGCTGCGGCAGCGGATGTGCGTCGTGCCCTAACAAAGGTACTGCGACATCTGGCTGCGAGGCTTGCGCCGGCTGCGACGGGAAAGGGGAATGCCCTTCCGGCGCAGGGTGTTCCTCCGGCTGCGGGGGATGCGCCGAGCGCGGCAAGTTGCATAGCTTCAATTATCTCGATGATATCCCCGGCGGATATGCCGACGACGATATGGTCGAGGTTATGTTCAAGAACACCCGTAAAGGATTTTATCTCAATTCAGCCAAACTGCCTCTCGAGATCGGCGACATGGTGGCGGTGGAGGCTTCGCCGGGCCATGATATCGGCAAGGTGTCGCTTACCGGCGCCCTTGTGAGACTGCAGATGAGAAAGGCGGGAGTGAAGCCTGATGCTGAGAAGCACCGTGTGTTCAGGAAAGCGAAAGCATCCGATCTGGAGCGTTACGAGCAGGCTAAAGCCCGCGAGAACGACACCATGATCCGTGCCAGAAAGATAGCCTCGTCGCTGCAGCTTAACATGAAGATCGGCGATGTGGAGTATCAGGGAGACGGCAACAAGGCGATATTCTATTACATTGCCGACGAGCGTGTGGATTTCCGTCAGCTTATCAAGGTGCTTGCCGAGACATTCAAGGTGCGCATCGAGATGAAGCAGATCGGCGCACGTCAGGAGGCAGGACGCATTGGCGGCATCGGCCCTTGCGGACGCCCTCTGTGCTGCACCACATGGATGACGAACTTCGTGAGTGTGTCGACTGGGGCCGCACGCTATCAGGATATATCGCTGAATCCCCAGAAACTTGCCGGACAGTGCGCCAAACTGAAGTGTTGCCTTAATTTCGAGGTCGACTCGTATATGGAGGCTTCCAGGAAACTTCCCGGAAAGGATCTGCGTCTGGAGACGGCCGACAGTACCTATTATTATTTCAAGGCCGATATCTTCAGAGGTGAGATAACATATTCCACAGACAAGAATATCCCCGCGAACCTGGTGACGATCTCAGCTGCGCGTGCATGGGAGGTGGCCGCCATGAACAAGGAGGGGGATAAGCCGCTCGCCTTGAAAGAGGAGACCGGTGAGGAGAAGCCCCGTTCGGAATATGCCGACATACTCGGGCAGGACTCACTGACACGCTTCGATAAAAAGAAGAAGTTCCTCCGATAAGTCGAAGGGGGGAGCGGCGCCCTCAGGCAACGGAAATGAGAAAGGTGGCGCCCAGCAGCAGCCAAAACGGCAGCAGAAGAACGGCAACGGCGCTCCCTCTGCAGGAGGCGGCAACCGTCAGGACCGTGCGCCGCGTCAGGAGCGGAACCGGAAGGGATCGCCCGAGCAGACACCCGGTGCCCAGCGGCCGCAGCAGGAGCAGCAGCAACAGCAGGCTCCCCAGCAGCAACAGCCGCGTCAACGTCCTCCCCGGAACCGGCAGGGGCAGAAACCTGCAGACAAAGGTGAGAAGCCTGCCACGGAGAAAACTTCCGACAAGCCCGCAGACAGACCGTCTGCAAAACCGACGGAACAATGAGATCGCGTAATCCTATGATACGGCTGTGGCCGGTGGCGGTTGTCATGGCTCTATTTACAGCTTGTGTCGACTACATTTGCAATGACTATAGCGAATACCGGCGTGTGCCACCCGAGGGGGGGCGCTACGCCGATTCGGTTAAATTCACCCCGGTGCATGATGATTCGTTATGCAGGGGACGTTTTGTAGTCGGGGTGACGCATAACGATGCCTACAGGTTCACGGAGCTGTGCATGGAGGTGACATACACCGATACAGCCGCCATGCGCCGTGATACGGTGCGTATGGAGGTGGTTGACCGTTTCGGAACATGGAGGGGGCGCGGCATAGGGTCGGCTTTTCAGCTTACCGATACGCTCGCACCGGTGGTGCATCCGTCGGGAAGTGTCGTGTCTGTAAGGCAGATAATGCGTGAGGATACTCTCGGCGGAATAAACAAGGTGGGGCTTTTCTTTGTTCCTGATGAGAAGTGATCTGAAAATATCTAAGTGACTGTTTTATGGAACAACTGTTATTGCTTGCTCCGTCGGAGGCACGGAAAAGAATCAATGCTTTGCAGGCGCTCATGCGCCGCGAGGGCATGGATGCGGTTCTTGTGAGCGACAATGCCAATCTGCTTGCATTGTGCGGCAGGGTGTATGCCGGCTATGCATGGATCCCTGCTGAGGGCGAGCCTGTGTGGTTCGTGCGTCGCCCTGTAGAGCTTGGCGGAGACAATGTGGTATATATACATAAGCCGGAGAATATCCCGGCATATCTCTCTGAGGCGTCATTGAAAACCGGTGATACCATCGGGCTTGAATACGACATTACGGCTTATTCTGCCGTACTGCGTCTGATGGGGCTGTTCCCCGACAGCAAGACGGTCAATGCCTCCGGTGTCCTGCGCCAGTGGCGTTCGGTAAAAACGCCCGTGCAGGCTGAACTGATGCGCCAGTCGGGGGTGAAGCATGCCGAGGTATACAAGCGTGTGCCCGGCCTTTACCGTATGGGAATGACCGATCATGAGCTTCAGGTCGAAATAGAGCGCCTGAGCCGTCTGGAGGGGTGCCTGGGGGTATTCCGCATAAGCGGGCCCTCGATGGAACTGTTCATGGGCAATGTGATTTCCGGCAAGAATGCCGACAATCCCACCCCCTATGATTTTGCAATGGGTGGAGCGGGGCTTGATCCTTCCCGTTGGCGCAGACGGGGTGGAAATACTTGAGAATACTACGGTTATGGTGGATCTCAACGGTAATTTCACCGGTTACATGACCGATATGACCCGTGTGTTCTCGCTGGGGAAGATCCCTCAGCTTGCGATGGATGCACACCAGTGCTCGATCGACATATGCCATGCCTTCATGAAGGAGGCACGACCCGGAACGGCTGCTAAAGATCTGTATGCCATGGCGGAGGCGATGGTGCGTGAGCGTTCGCTTGAGCGTTACTTCATGGGACACCGCCAGCATGCGGGATTCGTTGGGCACGGTATAGGCATAGAAGTGAACGAGCTTCCGGTGATAGCTCCCCGCAGCCGCGATATCCTGCAGGAGGGCAATACCATAGCGCTCGAGCCTAAATTCGTGATACCGGAGGTAGGCGCTGTCGGTGTGGAGAACACATATCTCGTTACGGGCGACGGTGCCGAGTGCCTTACCGTATGCCCTGAAGAGATTGTGCCGTTGATATGATTGACTGGAATTTGACAGAAGTTATAAAACAAAATCTGAGAAATGGCTCAGGAAGAACTGCGTGATAAAATAGATAAACCGGTATTTCATCTTGTCGGGGAGGCGGCGGATTCACTCGGCCGCGAATGCTACGTTGTGGGAGGATATGTGCGCGATCTCATGCTCGGACGCCACTCCAAAGACATAGACTTTCTTACGGTAGGATCAGGTATAGAGGTGGCGCAGGAGGTGGCGCGTACACTCAAGGGCAGCCACCTCGCCGTGTACCGCAATTTCGGTACCGCACAGGTGAAGAACCGGAAATATGAACTGGAATTTGTGGGGGCGCGCAAGGAAAGTTACGACCGCAACAGCCGTAAACCGGTGGTTGAGGACGGCACGCTCGAGGATGATATCTCACGCCGCGATTTCACCATCAATGCCATGGCGCTTTGCGTAAACGGGGCACATTTCGGCGAGCTGGTGGATTTCTACGATGGCGTTCGCGACCTGCATGACCGTATAATCCGCACACCGCTTGACCCGGACATCACATTCTCTGACGATCCGCTCCGCATGATGCGTGCCATACGGTTTGCCACGCAGCTTGACTTTACCATACTTCCGGAGACATTCGAGGCTATTCGCCGTAACGCTTCCCGCATCGCTATCATCTCCAAAGAGAGAGTGATGGATGAGCTTATGAAGATAATGCGGTCCCCCCGCCCCTCCATCGGTTGGCGGCTGTTGCTGCAGTCGGGACTGTTGCGTCTTATCTTCCCTGAATTATACGCGCTGAAAGGTGTAGAGAATGTAAACGGCGTGGGGCATAAGGATAATTTCTATCATACTTTGGCTGTGCTCGACAATGTGGCCGAACAGTCCGACAACGTGTGGCTCAGATGGGCGGCACTCCTTCACGACATCGGCAAACCGGCGACCAAGCGGTTTGATACGGCTGCAGGATGGACATTCTACGGGCATAATGTGGTGGGAGCGAAAATGGTGCCGCGTATTTTCCGCAACATGAAATTCCCCCTCAACGACAAGATGAAGTATGTGCAGAAACTTGTGGACCTGCATATGCGTCCCATTGCGTTGGTCGAGGACGAGGTGACAGATTCAGCCGTGCGCCGTCTGCTGTTTGATGCAGGCGACGATATCGATGACCTGATGCTTCTGTGCAGCGCCGACATCACCTCCAAAAACCGTCTGAAAGTAGAGCGTTTCCGCGCCAATTACCTGCTTGTGAAGCAGAAAATGGTGGAACTTGAGGAGCGGGACCGCATACGTAACTTCCAACCGCCGGTAGACGGTATCGAGATCATGCAGACATTCGGCATAGGGCAGTGCCGCGAGGTAGGAGCGATAAAGGAGCGCATTAAAAACGCCATTCTTGACGGGGAAATACCTAATGAACATGAACCTGCGCGTGCGCTGATGCTTGATTTTGCCGCTACTATAGGTCTTTCGCCCGTCAATACTCCGGCAGCGGATTGACATAATTCGTATATTTGGCTCACATAATTGGCTTCGCCACCGCGAACTGCCCTGCGGGTGACTTTCGCTATTATGTTTCGCCGAATATTTTACGTATATATGGAGTTTTTGGATACATATTGCCAAAAAAAGATCCGAAATCAACATCTTTTAACATAATTGCTGTTGCACAGTATCTGAAAACTCACTACCTTTGCACCTGTAAAAACGATACATCGCGGGA
>CADFRV010000066.1 GCA_902836725.1 Muribaculaceae bacterium | reverse complement strand
GCAAAGTTAGCTATCTTTACCCATACTTTTAACAACCGTTTTTTTACATTGACCCATAATGTATCCCGCTCCGTATGGGAGCAAACAGAGGATAAGTTATTGTGTATTAGCGAGCCGCCGGAGGTGGCGTGTCAAATGTAAGCACCGTATCGAGCGGTGGGCGAGGACGTCAGGACGAGCAAGCCGCGAAGGTGCGGTGTATGTAGATAGTACCCCGATAGCCACGCTTCGGAGAAGCGGGTACAATAGAGCAACAATACGAAACAGGCGATACGTCGAAACCAGAAGTTCTGATGTACCGCCTGTATGTGGTGATTATGGATTCTGACTGATCAAAGCGCGCGGTATTCCATTCTGGATACCGTCTCCTCGGGATCCTCCTCGTCTGGAAGCCATTCGAAGATCAGATCGGTGGCTGTAAGGTTGATCATTTTCATTTTTTTGATCTCCTCGCCGAACATCGACAGTGTCAATGTCTGTGTGGCGGCATCGTATGTATAGTTGAATTTTCCGCCGGGGAGCATGGTGAAGGTTTTGTTTGAGCCGATTGTCAAGCTCATGGTGACGGGACTGTTGTCAAGAGTTGCCACTCCCATTGCCACCAGGGTCTTGTCGTAGATCAGTGAAATGTCGCCTACATGGTACTCTTCGTCATCGAGTATCCGTGACAGGAAGAAATTGTATTCCCCGTTGCCGATGCGGATATACTCCTGTGTCAGCGCCGATACGTTCAGGTTATTGAAATCTTCACCGAATGTGAGTGTGTGTGTTTCGGGATCATATGTATAGGGAACAGATTCATATCTGAGGGATCCTGTGTCTGAATCCGTAGAATATATACGGAAGAAACCGTTTTCGGTAAATTCATATCTGACTATGCCTGCGGCGCCCCATTTGCCGATGAGCCATTCTTTCGGACCTACGGTGTATACCGGGAGTTCAGGTTCGTCGGGAGTTTCCCCTTTGCGGTTGATAGTGAGAGGATCTCCCTCGTCGTCGATGAATGTGACAGTGCCGTCGCTGTGGTCTATTACAGTCCACTGCATATGCTCGCCTTCCAGTTCGAAATCTACGGTATGTGTGGTCGAGTCATATTTCCATGTGAAATGGATGGTGTAGGTGCCTCTGGATAATGCGGCTGTCTTTTTGGTGCTTAGCGCCATCTCTTCCTCGTCGGCGTCGTCAATAGTCATGTATCCGGTGCCGTCGGCGTTGAATGTGATTTCACCAAGTCCTGCTATCTCCCAGTCGCCTATGAGTTGCTGTGCAAATCCGTCAGGGGCGGGCGCGGGTGTCACATCGTCCTCTTTGCTGCATGCCGACATGGCCACGAGCATCACTACAATACTGAGCGGACACAGTATCCGCTGTATCAATGTTTTCATAAAATAATTGGATTGATTTGTGTTTGTTCGTTGTTTGATGCTGCAAAATTACGCAAAAATGCCATGAATTACCCCCCCCGATATTAATTTATGTTAAATGCGTCCGGGCTGGCGGAGAAATTTTATTTAAGAGCCGAGCGGAAAGCCGCGGCAGCAGGACGCCATGCGGCGGGAACGCTGTCAATGGGGTATACGACGAAATTTCCGGATTTGTTGCCGCGAGGGGGCACAGTGAAGACAAGTTCATAGCGGGCGTCGGATACGGTGGGATTGCCGATGCTGTCGCGTGTGAGTTTTACTACGGCGAGCGCCCCTCCGCGTGTGTCGCGTGTCTTCATGTTTGAGATAAAGTTGCCGAGTGAGTAGACCACGAGTGCCGGGCGTCCGCTCAGCGGATTGGTGCGCATCTCATACGGCTGCACCACATGGGGATGCCCACCGATAACCATGTCTACCCCCTGCGACACGAGAAAATCCGCGAGCGATTTTTCACTTGCCACAGGAAGCAGCCGGTATTCCTCGCCCCAGTGCATGGCAGCGACGATCAGTTCCGCTCCCGCCTGGCGTGTGGCCTCGATATCGCGTTTTATCTGCTCTCGGTCTATGTAGTCTACCACGGCGTCGGTCTGCACGGTGAATCCGTTTGTGCCGTAGGTATAGTTGAGAAATCCTATTTTGAATCCCTTTACGTTTACAATGCGCGGAATGGAGGCCGATCTCTCTTCGGCATCCTTATATGTGCCGATATGCGGTATGCGCAGTGAGTCGAGTGCGGCGATTGTGTGTCTCAGTCCTTTGTCGCGCCGGTCGAGAGTATGGTTGTTGGCTGTAAGAAACAGGTCGAAACCTGCGTCAGACAGGGCTTCGGCATATTCGATGGGAGCGTTGAAACAAGGATAGCCGGTAAAGTTCTTTTCCCCGATAGGGGTTTCGAGGTTGACCACAGCATAGTCGGCCTGGCTGACAAGCGGTTGCACCGGGCGGAAACATGCAGAATAATCATACCCTTTTCCGCCCGCGAGTGCGTGTGCCGCGTCTATCTGTGCCTGGTGCATCATGGCGTCTCCCGCAAACAGGAGCGTGGCTTCCTGTGCCCCGGCCATGGCCAGGGTAAGGTTCATCACTATCGCCAGGATCGCCTCCGACATACCGTGAAATGTTTATTATGAAAGGTTACAGTGATGCGACTGCGGCGTTCTTCACGCCGGATAAATCGTATGCTGGGCTGCCAGAAGCGTATTGCGCATCAGCGATACTATGGTCATGGGGCCCACCCCTCCGGGAACAGGAGTGATGAAGGAGCATTTGGGAGCCACTTCGTCGAACTTCACGTCGCCGCACAGGCGGAAACCGCTCTTGCGCGATGCGTCGGGAACACGTGTGGTGCCTACGTCGATCACTGTGGCGCCCTCTTTAACCATGTCGGCGGTGACAGACTCGGGGCGTCCCATCGCTGCGATAAGAATATCGGCATTGGCGCATACCTCCCTGAGGTTCCTGGTGTCGCGGTGGCATACGGTGACAGTGGCGTTGCCTGGATATCCTTTCTGCATCATAAGTGTCGCCACAGGCTTTCCTACTATGTTGCTGCGTCCGAGCACCACGCAGTTGGCGCCGGACGTGGGTATGTTGTAGCGCTCCAGCAGCATCATTATGCCGGCCGGTGTGGCGCTGCGGAAACAGGGGAGACCTATCGACATGCGGCCCACGTTGATGGGATGGAAACCGTCGACATCCTTGCGGTAATCTATGGCCTCGATGAGTTTCTGCTCGGAAATATGGCGGGGGAGGGGGAGCTGCACGATGAAACCGTCGACTTCGGGATCGTTGTTAAGGCGGTGTATCTCCTCAAGCAGGCGCTCTTCCGTCACATCGTCCTCGAAGCGTATGAGCGATGATGTGAAGCCACACTCCGCGCAGGATTTTACTTTGTTGGCAACGTATGTCTCGCTGCCGCCGTCGTGTCCCACGAGTATGGCGGCGAGGTGCGGGCGCCGTTTGCCTGCGGCTACCATTTTTTCTACTTCGGCAGCGATTTCCAGTTTTATTTCCGCTGCCACTTTCTTTCCGTCAATAAGCTCCATCCTGTATCGGTTATAGGTTAGGGGTCAAAAATGGTAATAAATATCAGCGACGGCGCATCTGGCGCATCATCTGCATGGGGTTTTTCATCGATGTGGCGGCTTTCATCACCTTACGTGTCTGCTCGAACTGTGTGAGCAGGCGGTTGACTTCCTGAAGCGATGTGCCTGAACCTGCGGCGATGCGCCGGCGGCGGCTGCCGTTGATGATCGACGGGTTCACACGTTCCTTCTCGGTCATGGAGCTTATGATGGCTTCTATGCCTTTGAAAGCGTTGTCATCGATCTCCACATCTTTCAGCGCTTTCCCCACACCAGGTATCATGGCCGCGAGATCCTTGAGGTTGCCCATCTTCTTGATCTGCTGTATCTGGCCGAGGAAATCGTTGAAGTTGAACTCGTTTTTGGCGATCTTGCGCTGGAGCTCACGGGCTTTCTTCTCGTCGAACTGCTGCTGTGCTTTCTCCACGAGAGACACGATGTCGCCCATACCCAGGATACGGTCGGCCATACGCGAGGGGTGGAAGAAGTCGAGCGCGTCGAGTTTCTCGCCGGTACCTACGAATTTGATCGGTTTTGTAACCACGGTGCGGATGGAGAGCGCCGCACCGCCGCGTGTGTCGCCGTCGAGCTTGGTGAGCACCACGCCGTCGAAGTCGAGGCGGTCGTTGAATTCCTTCGCGGTGTTCACGGCGTCCTGGCCGGTCATCGAGTCTACCACGAAGAGTGTCTCCTGCGGTTTGATGGCTTTCTTTATCGCTTCTATCTCATCCATCATCTGCTCGTCCACAGCAAGGCGTCCGGCCGTATCGACGATCACGAGGTCGAGATGGTTGCGTTTGGCATATTCGATGGCGTTGCGCGCTATCTCCACAGGGTTCTTGTTGCCCTCCTCAGTGTATACGGGCACTTCGATCTGCTGTGCGAGCACTTTCAGCTGCTCGATGGCGGCAGGACGGTATACGTCGCATGCCACAAGCAGGGGGCGTTTACCCTTCTCGCTCTTGAATTTCTTGGCGAGCTTGCCGGAGAATGTGGTTTTACCGGAACCCTGCAGACCCGACATGAGGATCACCGAGGGATTGCCCGACAGGTTCACCTGCGCGGTCTCGCCGCCCATGAGCTGTGCCAACTCGTCGTGTACGATCTTCACCATCAGTTCCTGCGGTTTCACGGCGTTGATCACGTTCTGGCCGATGGCCTTGGCTTTTACCGTGTCGGTGAAATTTTTGGCGACTTTATAGTTGACGTCGGCGTCGAGCAGGGCGCGGCGCACATCCTTGAGGGTCTCGGCTACGTTGATCTCGGTGATCTTGCCCTGACCTTTCAGTATTTTAAAACTCCGTTCAAGTTTCTCGCTTAGGTTCTCAAACATGTCGTGGTATGTGAATGGGTTAGGAGCGGAAAGAGTTTCCGGTGTAAAGAATTGTGGGGCGTGGAGAGATTATCTGTCGAGGCGGTTTGTGGCGGTGTCCGGAAAAATGACCCGCGGCTTGAAACCGCGTGCCTCCTCAGGTGTCATCGAGGCGTAAGCCATGATAATGACCACATCGCCGGGCTGCACCTTTCGGGCGGCCGCTCCGTTGAGGCATATCACCCCGCTGTTTCTCTCGCCCGGAATGGCGTATGTCTCGAGGCGTTCACCGTTGTTGTTGTTGACGATGTAGACGTGTTCGCCGGGCAATATGCCTGCGGCATCCATAAGTTCCTCGTCGATGGTGATGCTGCCTATGTAGTCCAGTCGCGCCTCGGTCACCGAAACACGGTGGATCTTTGATTTCAATATCTCAATCTGCATGGTTACTGAAGATTGTATTTGATGTTGTCGATAAGGCGCACTTTACCGCAATATACGGTGATGCATCCTACCGGCGATCCGTTTTCTGCATCCTGCCAGTTTTCGAGCGGCTGCATGGTGAGCGGATCCACTATGTCGTAATACTCCACCTCCATATGGGGGCAGGCGTTGATCTGGTCGATGACCTGTTTCTTTGTTTGCGGGCGAAACCGAGGCTCTCCTCGAGTGCGCGGTGGATGGCGGGAGCTATCTGGCGCTGCTCGGGGGTGAGGCGTGTGTTGCGGCTGCTCATGGCGAGGCCGTCGGCTTCGCGGCATATGGGGCAGTCCACCACCTCAAGGTCAAATCCCTCGAGTTCCACCATGCGGCGTATGACAGCTATCTGCTGGAAGTCTTTTTCGCCGAAATATGCGCGGTCGGGGCTTACGATGGCGAACAGTTTGCTTACAATCTGTGCCACTCCGTTGAAATGGCCCGGACGCATGGCGCCCTCCATCACCTCGGCCACAGGGCCTAGATCGAAAACACGGGTATCCGGCTCGGGATAGACCTCTTCGACCGAAGGGATGAAGGCCACATCCACGCTGGCCTGTTCCAGTTTGGCGCAGTCGGCCTCCTCTGTGCGGGGATATGTGGCCAGATCCTCGGCGTTATTGAATTGGGTGGGATTCACGAAAACGCTTACCACCACAAGATTGTTTTCCTTTCTTGCACGGTCTACCAGGGATATGTGTCCTGCATGCAGTGCACCCATTGTGGGCACCAGGCCGACGCTTTTGCCTTCGGCGCGTGCCTCGGCTACACGTCGGCGCAGACCGTCGACTGTTCTGATTATTTCCATTTTAGACAATCGTACTTTTCTATGACGCGGTTTCAGCCCGGAGGCTGTTACCTACAAATTGCCTGCAAAGGTAATAAATTATTGTGAAACAGTAACAAGGCCGCACATGAAAACTTTCCCGCTCTTCATATGGCCTCCCATAGTGTTACGGATACCTGTGCCCGAAAGACAGGGAGGGAATATCCCTGATTTATCCCGGCATGTGAAGATTATGTAAATATGTTTTGTAACATATGAAAATTTATTGCAGTTAATAGAAAAATGACTAATTTGCGCTCCGAAATCTTTCTCCACCTACCGTAATTGCTTAGGTTATCATAATCTAAACGAAACTTACTAAAATTCTAATAACATGAAGGTTTACCAGACTGACGAAATCAAGAACATCGCCTTGCTCGGTAGCAAAGGCTCGGGAAAAACCACACTCGCTGAAGCTATGCTTTTCGAGTGTGGAGTTATAAAACGTCGCGGCACGGTTGAGGCAAACAATACCGTATCAGACTATTTCCCTGTGGAAAAGGAGTATGGTTACTCGGTCTTTTCCACGGTTTTTTATGCAGAGTTCCTCAATAAGAAGCTGAATGTTATTGACTGCCCGGGAGCCGACGACTTCGTGGGCAACGCCATCACCGCCCTCAATGTCACCGATACAGGCGTGATCCTGATCGATGCGCAGTATGGAGTGGAGGTTGGCACACAGAATATATTCCGTACTACCGCCCAGCTTAAGAAACCGGTGATTTTTGCGGTAAACCAGCTTGATGGCGAAAAGGCCGATTACGACAACACTCTCGAGCAGATGCGGGAGATTTTCGGTAAGAAGGTCGTGCCTATCCAGTATCCCATTCAGTCGGGTCCCGGTTTCAACTCCATGATCGACGTGCTCCTTATGAAGAAATATTCATGGGGTCCCGAAGGTGGTGTGCCCACTATCGAGGAGATTCCCGAAGAGGAGATGGAGAAAGCCCGCGAGTGGAACCAGGCTCTTGTGGAGGCTGCCGCCGAGAACGACGAGACACTGATGGAGAAATTCTTCGAGCAGGGACATCTTACAGAAGACGAGATGCGCGAAGGTATCCGCAAAGGTCTTGTGGACCGCTCGATCTATCCCGTATTCTGCGTGAGCGCTCTCAAGGACATGGGTGTGCGCCGCATGATGGAGTTCCTCGGAAACGTGGTGCCCTTCGTAAAGGATATGCCGGCGCCTCATGATACCGAAGGACGCGAGGTGAAACCTGACAGCAACGGCCCGCTGAGTATCTTCATGTTCAAGACCACAGTGGAACCGCATATCGGCGAGGTACAGTATTTCAAGGTGATGAGCGGAACGCTCAACGCCGGCGCCGACCTCGACAATGTGACCCGCGGCGGCAAGGAACGTCTGGCACAGATCTTCTGCGTATGCGGCCAGATAAAGACACCTGTCGACAAGCTTTGCGCAGGCGACATAGGCGCCACTGTGAAGCTGAAAGATGTGCGCACCGGCAACACGCTCGACGAAAAGGGGTGCGACTATGCCTTCGACTTCATCAAATATCCCGCTCCCAAATATCAGCGCGCCATCCGTCCCGTTACCGAGAGCGACGCAGAGAAACTTTCGGCTATCCTCACCCGCATGCATGAGGAGGATCCCACATGGGAAGTTGAGCAGAGCAAGGAGCTGAAACAGACCATCCTCAAGGGTCAGGGTGAGTTCCACCTGCGCACTCTCAAATGGCGCGTGGAGAACAACGACAAGCTCCCCATCATCTTCGAGGAGCCGAAGATCCCTTACCGCGAGACCATCACAAAGGCAGCCCGTGCCGATTATCGCCATAAAAAGCAGTCGGGTGGCGCAGGCCAGTTCGGCGAGGTGCATCTGATCATCGAGCCTTATGTGGAGGACGCTCCTCTGCCCGATACCTACCGTTTCGGCAACCAGGAGTTCAAGATGAGTGTGCGCGACACACAGGAGATACCCCTGCAGTGGGGCGGCAAGCTCGTGGTGCACAACTGTATCGTAGGCGGTGCTATCGACGCCCGTTTTATTCCGGCTATCGTGAAGGGTCTGATGGACCGCATGGAGCAGGGACCGCTCACCGGCTCATATGCCCGCGACGTGCGTGTTTGCATCTACGACGGCAAGATGCACCCGGTTGACTCGAATGAAATCTCTTTCCGTCTGGCTGCCCGCAATGCCTTCTCCGAAGCGTTCCGCAACGCCAACCCGAAGGTGCTCGAGCCTGTGTATGATGTGGAGGTGATGGTTCCCTCCGACGTAATGGGCGACGTGATGGGCGATCTCCAGGGACGCCGTGCCATGATCATGGGCATGTCTTCTGAAAACGGTTTCGAGAAGATCACGGCCAAAGTGCCTCTCAAAGAGATGTCTTCCTATTCCACCGCTCTCAGCTCCATCACAGGAGGCCGCTCTTCGTTCACGCTGAAATTTGCGTCGTATGAGCTTGTTCCGGGTGATGTTCAGGAGAAACTTCTGAAGGAATACGCTGAGAAAGCTACCGAGGAATAATAATATTGAGGATATAAATCATTGTCCCTAAACTGAAAAAAGCTGTGCAATCCGCACAGCTTTTTTCAGTTTAGGGACAATGTGTGTTGCCACTTTTGCGGCAAACGGTTCAGTGCACTGCCACTTTTCAGTGCACTGCCACTTTGTATGTGCTGCCGTCGACATCCACCACGTAAATGCCCGCTTCAACAGGGATGATGGCACTTTCGGATGATCCGGAGTGTGCCACAGCGATGCCGGATATGTTGTAGACCGTAGCCGATGTGTGCTCGCCACTGATCATGATGTTGCCGTCGGCGCTGCTTACAGACACGGCTGTGCTGGCGTCGATGCCGATCTGTTCGCTGCCGGAGACTGTTGCCGATGCATAGACGGCGAATTCGTTAGGCGCGAGTTTTACGCTCACGGAGTTGCCACCTGCCGATTCGAGTGTGGGGGTAGTGCCGTATGAGGCGGTGACGAGCTGCGCGTTGGCCGGTGTAAGTTTCGATGTCGTGGAGATCACGCTCTTGGCATTGCCGGAGACTGCCGGATTGAAGAATGCTATGATCTCCTTGCCGGCTGAGGTGATGCGTATTGTGCGGATGCTCTCCAGACTGTTGTTGAATCCGGTGAGCGTGCATGTGGCGTCTGTGCCGTTGAACATCTCGGGGTTCAGTTTGCGCAGGTGTATGAGCTGGCGGTAGTTCTCAAGCAGGCCTGCACGCATGCCGTTTGTCATCTGGTTCCATTTCGGAGCGATGGCGCGCAGTTTTTCAAGGTCGCTTCCCTGATGGTCGTCAGCAGCTACCTCGCCGAACTGCCATATCATTTTGCTGCCGGGGGTGAGGAGCATATGGGCGGCTACCGCGCCGAGACGCTTTACAGAGCTGCTTTTCGGATGGGTGGCGGTATATGCTATCGTGGCGTCGCACTCGCGGGTGTTGGTGGTGCGCATTTTTGAGGCAAGGCGGGGTTCGTCGTGGCTTTCCGCATAGTCCACTGTCTGTCCTACGGTGCGGTTCCAGTTTGAGGCTACGAATCCTGTCATGCCGCCTGAGCTGCCGCCGGGGCGTGCGGTAGCGTAGTCGATGCTTGCCGACGATACTTTTGACCATGTGAGCTGTCCGTCGGCGCCGTTGGCGTTGTCCTCCTTGTCGGTGCCGAGCAGCTCGTTGATATGGATGGCGTCGGGCTTTATTTCCGATATGACGGCATGAAGCTCTTTCATCATTTTCACACGGCTTTCATTGTAGGCATCGGTGCCGGCACCGTAGCTGTCGTTGGAGCCGAGACCTTTCACGAGGTCGAAACGGAAACCGTCAACTTTATATGCCGTGAGCCAGTAGCGGAGCACATCTTTCCAGTGCTGTTTCACAAGCGGGCAGTCCTGGTTCCAGTCGTTGAGCACGCTGTAGTCGTGGGGTGCGGTAGCATTATAGAAGGGGTTGCCGGAGGCGCCTCCATACATCTGGTACCAGGGGGTGAGGCCGTCGCTCTGGTTGAACACTATGTCAAGAATAACGGCTATTCCGCGGCGGTGGCATTCGGCCACGAAATCGCGCATGTCGGCGGGAGTGCCGTATGCCTTGTCGGGAGCCATATAGAAGTTGGTATTATATCCCCAGGAGTTGTTGCCGTTGAATTCCATCACGGGCATAAGCTCCACGGCGTTCACACCGAGCGATTCCACGTAATCGAGTTTTTCAATGGCCTTGCGGAATGTGCCGAACGATTTGCCACCCTGGTCGGTGCCGTCGCCTGTGAAGTCGCGCAGCAGCATCTCGTAGATGGTGAGCGTGCGGTGGTCAGGCACCTTGAAGTCGAGGGCGGAGCTGTCCCAGGTATAGTTGTCAATGTCGCCGCGGTATACTGCGAGCATGGTATTGGCGGGCACTTTGTCGGCGGGATATTCCGGCATGCCCGGGAAACATGTGGCGGGGAGAGACTTGTCGTTGTAGGGGTCAAGTATCAGCCGGGCATATGGATCGCCGACATTGTATTCGCCGTCGATCTTATAGTAATAGGGTAGATACTGGTTGTAGGCGAGCGACGCTGATGTCTTGATCCAGAAATACCGCTGGTTCTCGTAGTCGGTGTAATTCATCACGTTCTTGCCGAGTGCCTTGTAATCGTCCCATGCGCCGACAAGAAGTGCGTTTGTCTTGCGCGGCGCGGCGATGCAGAAGGTTACTGTCCCGTCGGAGTTCTTTACGGCACCCTGCACAGGTTTGCCGCCGGGATAACTCTTCTGGGCGCTGGCGGGGAGGCAGCTGATCTGCATCTCTTCGGTGAGTGTCTCTGAGCCGCGTTTTGCGGTAGCCACAATGTTATGCGGGGTATCAGATGGGGTGAAGTTATGCGAAACCTTCAGCTGTGTGCCGGTGACTTTCCCGATGCTTGTGCCGTTCACCGTGAGCGAGAGGTCGCAGCTTGCGGTGGCGTTGACGGTAAATGCAATCTGACGGGCGCCGTGGAAGGCCGTGGCGCTTCCGTTGTCGGCGGAAAGCGTCAGCTGCAGCCCGTCGGGCGCGATGTCGATGAAATAGTCGTCGGTCTGGCCGTATCCGTTTCCGGCACCTGATGCCAGACGTGCGATAATGGCGATTTTGGCCGGTTCATCGCCGGCTTTTATTCCGAAATATTCGTGTAGGTCGCCGATGTTCAGCTCCCAACGTCCGTCGGCCAGTTTGTTGAAACGTTTGTCAGGGGTGTTTGTGCTCCAGTCCCCCTTTACGTATTCCCATTTGTTAGGATCCTTGGTGAGTGTCACGCCGATATGGGCATAGATAGCGCTGGCGTTGATAAGTTCCTGCTTGCCGCTGCGGTCGGCATGAAAATAGATCTTGAGATTTTTTGTGCCGGCCTGCACTATTTCCGGCGAGGTGGTAAACAATTGCGCCACAGCCTTTTCCGGCGCTATGACACAAGCGAGTGCCAGTGTGAGCACCGCCAACAGATGTTTAATCATCGGTAAAAGAATTAATAATAAAAATATAAGTAAGATAGTAATCGTCCTGCAAAGATACGAAATTACTCTGTTTCAGTGAAGGGGTTTAAGAAGA
>CADFRV010000065.1 GCA_902836725.1 Muribaculaceae bacterium | reverse complement strand
CAAGCCCGACGGCGACCGCACCGCCTCGCTCGGCCTGCTATATGATGTGGCATACGACGGTGCCGGCCTGAAAGTGGAGGAGGTTATTGCCAACGGCCCCTTCGACCGCGCCTCCTCAAAAATCTGCGAAGGATCAGTAATAACCGCCATAAACGGTGAGGAAATCAAACTGGGAGAGACCGGTGCCACACAGCTCAACAACATAGCAGGCAAGAAAACCCTCGTGGCATTCACCACTCCCGGCGGAGAAAAAGTGGAAGAGGTGATATTGCCGGTATCTTCGGGGCGCATCAGCGAGCTTATGTATGACCGTTGGGTGCGTCAGCGCGAGGCCGACGTACAGAAATGGTCGAACGGGCGCCTCGGATACGTGCACATCGCATCGATGGATGATGCCTCATACCGTCCCATGTATGAAGCGCTTCTTGGCAAATACAACAACTGCGACGGCGTGGTGATCGATATCCGCTGGAACGGAGGCGGACGCATGCACGAAGACATCGAGATGCTCTTCACCGGCGAGAAATATCTCACACAGGAAATCCGCGGCAAAGACGTATGTGACATGCCGTCGCGCCGGGGGAACAAGCCGTCGATCATGCTTGTGGCCGAACCATGCTACAGCAACGCCCACGGCACACCCTGGGTATACCAGCACCAGAAGATCGGGAAAGTAGTGGGTATGCCCGTGCCCGGAACCATGACATCAGTAAACTGGGTGACTATGCAGGACCCCTCCATGGTGTTCGGCATTCCGGTGATCGGATACCGCACTGCAGAAGGCAATTATCTGGAAAACACCCAACTTGAACCTGACGTGAAAGTAGCGAACGACCCTGCTACCATCGTCAAAGGTGAAGACACCCAATTGCGCACCGCAGTGGAGACCCTCCTCCGCGACATCGATTCGAAAAAATAATCCCCATCAGCATCCTATACATACAGCAGGCTCCGGAAGTGCAGATATTCTTCCGGAGCCTGCTGATTATTTTTCTATAAATAAATTTTGTAATTTCACACAAAACAAATAATTTTGCCGCACCATGAAATCCGGTATAACCGACAATTCCAAGTTACAACAACCTCATCAGTCCTGCTGACTGGTAAATCCAACCGGTTGGCTGCCAAAGGTTCTATAGACAACACGATAAATAACCAAAACGGCTGATATCGGATATCCCATTCCACAATGGCATATCCAACATGCGGCACATCAAATAATCTTTAAACAAAACCCATGAAAAAAACTTTTACTCTTGCCATGGCATTGTGCGGGCTTGCACTCGCACCTTGCGAAATGAATGCTGAACCGGTGATCGTAACCACATTCAATTCCGCAAACGTGATCCTCCCCTCGTCGGAATACACACCTGCCGACCGCTACACCGCACAAGTATGGGTGTACAACACCGGCACACGGTATGAGGATCAATATTACAACCAGATTTTCGCTACTCCCGAGCCTGATGCCGACGGACGCCAGTGGTTTGAAGCTGACTACCAGCTCACACCGGGTCAGGAAATAGAATGGCAGGAAGGTACATCTCCCTTCAGCTCAGACGAATTCTACAAAGACCAGCCCTCATTCCGATGGGTTACATCCGACATAATGGGCGATATATACATGCGCCGCACATTCACACTCGACGAGCTTCCTGCCGAAGATATCTTCCTGAGCTGCGGACATGACGACGCTCCCTCGGAATGGTACATCAACGGCGTACAGGTACACACCGTGGCCGACGGATGGTACAACGGCGAGTACAAACTTCTCACTCCCGAGCAGAAAGCCCTGCTGAAAGGTGACGGCTCAGAAAACGTGTTAGCCGTGCATGTGCACCAGAACTGGGGCGGCGCCCTGGCCGACTGCGGTCTTTACAAGGCTGACATGACACAGAATGAAATCATCCTCCCCACAAGACATGAAACTCCGACATGGGAGTGTGAATACTTCTTCCCCATCGACAACGAGGACCTGAACTACTACACAGATGAGGACATATGGTACTCTCCCGATTTCGTATTCCCGATGCCCGACTCGGAATGGATTTCAGGTGTAGGCCCCTTCAGCGACGAGTTTGACAAATTTGGCGGCACATACTGGGACAGCAGCAATGTTCCCATCCTCATACGCCGTTACTTTACTCTGACCGCCGACAACATGGCTGCCATCAACAACGGTTGGAATGTAGTGATAAGATGCTCGTATGACGAATATCCCAAAATGTACATCAACGGCAACTTCGTATGGAGCGCCGACGGATGGAACAATGACGACTACGCCGACGTAGTCCTGACAGACGAGCAGAAAGAATTCCTCCACGAAGGTGAGAACATGCTCGCCATCTCCCTCCAGCAGGGTGGCGGCAGCGGTCACGTTGACTTTGGCATGAACCTCTCATCGAAGTATGTACCCGGAGAGGTAGGCATCACCGCACCTGAGACCGACCGACTGATGCCCCAGATCAACGACAACCGCATATTCGATCTCTGCGGCCGTTACATGGGCACAGAAACCGACAACCTGCCCCGCGGTATCTACGTAAGAAACGGCAAGAAACTCATACTTGGGAAATAATCCCCTAACCCCTTGATCCAACAATCCCGTGTGCCGGAATTTCATGAAATTCCGGCACACCGTTTTTTATGCACTGATGAGGAGAATGTGTCACCTCCCTATCCGGAAATGATCAGATACGACGCAAAAAAACAGGAACAGAAGGGCGAAAAATTCAATACTCTTTGTATCTTTGTAAAAATTCAGGTATACATCGATTCCGCTAATCCACATATATCTGGCATTAGAGGATACTGATAATTTTAATAACCTCATAACTAAATTTCAACAACAAATTCTAACCATGACTAAAACTTTACCTGCAATTCTTGCATTTGCAGCGTTCATGCCCGCCACAGCCCAGACTGTCATAAATGTGGACATGAACAATGAGATCGGCCGCATTCCGTCGCTCATATACGGAGCCGGTGCCGAGGATGTGAACCATGAGATTTACGGAGGTCTATACGACCAACGTATCTTCGGTGAAAGCTTTGAGGAGAGTACCGTCTCTAATATCGAAAACTTCATCAGCTACGACAGCCCCTGGAGCATAGACGGTGATATTTTGCGCCTCAACACCTCCGGCCACGGCAAAATCGTGTGCCAGTCGCCTGAAACAGAAAACACATCGGCCGCAGTAGAGTTCAGGATCGACAGCCCCAACGCCATCTCGGGTCTCATAATGAACGTTACAGACGCGGGGGACGGCGCAGATGCATTCCGCGGATATGAAATTGGCTTCAATGCCGGGAAACGCGTTCTCGTCATTGGAAAACATGAGCATAACTGGCAGCCGATAGCAGAAGTCCCTGTTGACTTCGAGCCGACACAGTGGAACACCCTACGCGTGGATTTCAACGGCAGCAAGGCTACTGTATGGCTGAACGGCAACAAGATACATGAATTCGATGACACCAACAACCCGCTTGTCAAAGGACGTGTAGGCTTAAGAAGTTTCGACGGATCCGCAAGTTTCCGTAATCTCACCATCGGAGGCAACCAGGTAGCGTTCAACGCTCTTCCGGTTGGTGTCTCAAACTTCCGCCATTACGACTACAGCTGGACAACCGACGGAAACACCCTCTCTACCGCCACTCCCGGACATGCCAAGATCATCTACTCCGGAAGCGGGATGCAGAAAGGGAGCGCAGAAGTCGCACTGCGCCATGACAACGACCGCGCCATCACCGGCATTATTTTTGATGTGACCGAAGCGGGCAACGGCACTGACAATTTCCGTGGATATGAAATCAGCCTTGACGCAGCCAAACGTACCCTTGTGGTAGGCAAACATGACCATGACTGGAAAAGCATCGCCAATGTGCCTGTTGAATTCAATCCTTCCGACTGGAAAAAGCTGCGCGTGGACTTTGACGGAGCGAAATTCTCCGTAACGCTTGACGGCGCGGAAATCTATGAATACGAAGACACCGACAATCCGCTCATGAGCGGCAAGGTGGGTGTACGCACATTCGACGGTCCCGCCACATTCAAATCGCTCTCCATTAACGGCAAAGAGGTAGCCCTGCAGGCTATGCCAGTGGGTGTGAGCAGCATGTGGGAACCTGTAGGATCTGGCGTTTACACCCATGAAGGCACAGGATCTTTCAACGGCACATACCACCAGAAAATAACAGGCAAAGCGGGCGACGGCATCGCCAACTTCGGCCTCAACAAATGGGGCATCGGCCTGGAACAGAACAAAAAAATGTCGGGATACGTCTATCTCAAGGGCGATGCGAAAAAAGCATACGTGGCGCTTCAGAGCTGCGACGGATCCACAGAATATGCCCGCCAGGAAATCAGCGGCATAGAATCCGGCGACTGGAAAAAGTTTGAATTTGAACTCACACCTTCAGAAACAGACTGCGACTCACGTTTTGTAGTGGCGCTTGACAGTGAAGGCACACTGGCTGTAGACATGGCCATGCTGCATACAGACAGCTACCCCTTCCGCAGCGATATAACAGAGGCATTCAAAAAAGAAGGCCTCACATTCCTGCGCTACGGGGGCACCATGATCAACGCCCCCGAATATATGGTGAAAAACATGATGGGACCGCGCGACCTGCGTCCCCCATACATCGGCCACTGGTACCGCAACAGTACCAACGGCTTCGGTATCATCGAGTTTGTGGAATTCGCCCGTCTTATCGACACCGAGCCTACTTTCGCCATCAACATAGAGGACAATCCTCAGGATGTGCTCGCATTGCTCAAAGAACTTGAGCAATATGACCTCAAATACATCGAAATCGGCAATGAGGAGAATATCGGCGACGATTCACGTGCCGCATACGAACATTATGTAGAGCGTTTCAACACGTTATATGATGCAATCCACCCAGTTTATCCCGATCTCGTCTTCATCAATGCCGCCTGGTGGCGCGGCGACAAGCCGGAACTGATGGAATACGTTTTCAGAAGCCTCGACGGTAAGTCAGCGCTCTGGGACTACCATCCCTGGACAGATCTCGTATCAGAGGCCAAAGCGGTTGAAAACGACCTAAAGAATATCAAACGCCTCTTCACCACATGGAACCCCGATACAGACATGCGCATAGCCATTCTCGAGGAGAACGGCAATACCCACTGTCTGCACCGCGCGCTCAGCCATGCCGTAATGCTGAATGTAGTGCGCAAAATGAACGGGTTCGTGGAACTTGACAGCCCCGCCAACGCATTGCAACCGAACCGACAGAACGACAACGGATGGGACCAGGGACAGATTTTCTTCAACTCCTCGTCCACATGGTGCCAGCCCCCTTATTACGCACAGCAGATGGCAGCCTCGCACCATCAGCCGATACTTGTGAACTCGGAATTCAGAAACACCAGTCTCAATCTTACTGCCACACGCAGCGAGAGCGGAGACAAGCTCGTGCTCCATATCGTCAATTCCTCACCGAGAGCGCAGAAAGTGCAGATCAATGCACAAAATGCCGGAAATATCAAGTCGGTCAGCGGACTCTCGCTCTCCGGTGAGCTCAATGCCGCCAATTCTCCCCGCGAACCGGAAAAGATCGTTCCCAAAGAGTTCATCCTTGCGGAACCCTCTGTGACACTCGAGCCTTACAGCTACACCGTTATAGCTTTGGAATGCGACGGTACCGGCGCGATAACAGATGTCACAGCCGATCCTAAAAAAACAGACAACACCACATATTACAATCTTTCAGGACAAGCGGTGACAGCACCCTCGCATGGGATATATATCACGGGAAACGGTGAAAAAATATCTCTATAACTTTTTTTGAGCTAAACATTTTTACTAATTTTGCCAACAATATATTGTTGGCAAAATTTTTATCATAACCATACTGACCATGAGAACAAAACCACTACTATGCACATTGGCCGCAATGGCAATGACCATCCCGGTCACCGCGGTCGCACAACAGGGAAACATCACAAGCCATTTCAATGCGGCCAAACCGATCCTGCCGTCATCGCAATATACCCCCGATGCCCCGTACAAAGCCACAGTCTGGGTTTTCAATGACGGACGCCGATACACCGACCGGTATTATAACCAGATTCTGGGCGCGCCTGCCACCGATGCCGACGGCCGGGAATGGTTCGATCCGGAATATCAGCTTACCGACAACGATATCGCCTGGCAGGAAGCCACAGCGCCTTTCAGCTCCGACGAATATTACAAAAACCACAAGTCATTCAGATGGGTGGTTGCTGAAATAATGGCCGAAATGTACATGAGGCGCACTTTCACGTTGGAGTCACTTCCCGAAGGCACAGTCTTCCTGGCCTGCGGGCACGACGACGCACCGGCGGAATGGTACATCAACGGAGTACTGGTACACACCGTTTCCGACGGATGGAACAATGACGAATACAAACTCCTCACCGAAGAGGAGAAAGCTCTTCTAAAAACCGACGGCACGGAGAATGTGATTGCCGTGCACGTGCACCAGAACTGGGGCGGTGCTTTCGCCGACTGCGGCCTTTACGAAGCCGACATGAGAATCACCAACACCCTGCTCAATACCGTTGCCGACGGACCATGGGAGTGCAAATATTACATGCTCAACTACAATTCCGATATCGCGCAGGCCGAAGAATGTGAATGGTACTCCCCCTCCGAAGACGAATCGGACTGGATAACAGGGGTAGGCCCTTTCAGCAACGATGCCAACATGTTCTACACCACGGAATGGCCGAGCCAGGTGCGTCCTATTCTTATCCGCCGCCACTTCACACTCACAGCTGACGACATGGCCGACATAAAGAAAGGCGCGGAGGTATCGCTCACATGCAGCTATGACGAAAACCCTGTGATATATCTCAACGGCACAAAAATCTGGAGTGCCACAGGATGGAACGACAACAACTACGCCGAAATCATACTCAACTCCTCGCAGAAAGAGAAACTGCATGAAGGAGACAATGTGCTCGCCGTGTCACTCACACAAGGCAACGGCGGCGGACATGTGGACTACGGCCTGAAAATCACCTCCCCCTACGAGATGAACAGCATTTCGCTTCCAGACGCAGATAAAGAAAACCTCAACCACACAGACAGCCGCATCTTCAATCTTCACGGACAGTATCTCGGCACCTGCGCAGACACACTGCCACGCGGCATTTATATCAGAGGTGGCAAGAAACTTGTCCTCGGGAAATAACCCCGTAAAATAACCAACCCATCAGTTCTTATTGTATAAAAACACCAATCACACAATATGGCAAACATGCTCAATCACAAATTTCTGACCGCCGGAGTGGCGTTCCTTCTGGGAGCGTCGGCACTGGCAGCACAGAACAGCGTGTCGGTAGTGGACCGTCCGCTCGCAGGCACAAGCACCAACTATACCAACTTCCGTGCGCCTCTCCAGGCGGCTCCCCTTCTCAAGCTTCCTGTGGGGGAAGTGCAGCCCAAAGGGTGGCTCCGCAAGTATCTCGAACTGCAGAAAGAGGGTCTCAACGGCAAGCTCGGCACTGTCAGCGCATGGCTCGACAAACACAACAACCAATGGCTCGACGACCACGGCGACCACGGATGGGAAGAAGTACCCTACTGGTTGCGCGGATATTGCAGCCTGGCTTATATCCTCGATGACGAGGAGATGAAAAAAGAGGCTCAGGTGTGGTTCGACGCCGTGCTCTCAAACCTGAAAGATGACGGCTTCCTCGGACCGCGCAATTATGAGAACGGCAACCCCGAGGTATGGGCGCAGATGGTGATGCTCTGGGCTCTCCAGACCTACTATGAGAGCAGCGGCGACCAGAAGGTGCTCGATGCCATGACCGACTATTTCAAATGGGAAATGACCGTGCCCGACACACAGTTTCTCAAAGGTCTGTGGCAGGAAAAACGTGGCGGCGACAACCTGTGGAGCGTACTCTGGCTTTACAACCGCACCGGCGACGAAACCGTCCTTCCGCTCATAGAGAAGCTCCACAAGAACACTTCGGACTGGACACAGGCAGCCACCCTTCCCAACTGGCACGGGGTGAACGTGGCGCAGGGGTTCCGCGAACCTGCCACATACTACATGTACACCGGCGACGAAGCCATGCTCCAGGCCACCTACAACAACTTCAATATCATGCGCGAACGCTACGGCCAGGTGCCTGGCGGCATGTATGGTGCCGACGAGAACGCCCGCGCGGGATATTTCGATCCCCGTCAGGGAGCCGAGACATGCGCCATAGTGGAGCAGATGGCAAGCGACGAGATACTGATGGGTATCACCGGCGATCCGTTCTGGGCCGACCATTGCGAGAATGTGGCGCTGAATACATTCACCGCCGCAATGACCACCGACATGAAAGCGCTCCGCTATATCACATCCCCCAACATGGCCATCAGCGACGAGAAACTCCACGGCCCGAGCATCGACAACAACCTGCGCGGCATGCTGTCGATGAGCCCGTTCAGCAGCCGTTGCTGCCAGCATAACCACGGCATGGGATGGCCATATTACGCCGAGCATCTGGTGATGGCCACCACCGACAACGGCCTTGCCACCATGCTTTACGCAGCCAGCGAGACCACGGCGAAAGTGGCCGACGGCAAGAGCGTGAAACTCACCGAGACCACCAACTATCCCTTTGACGAGACAGTGAAGCTGACCGTGGCCACCGACGGTGCTGTCACATTCCCGCTTTACCTGCGCGTGCCCGCATGGGCAGCAGGAAGCAGCGTAAGCGTCAATGGCGAGCCTCAGGCCATAGCGGAAGCTGCAGGAAAATATATCCGCCTGGAGCGTCAGTGGAGCGACGGCGACGTTGTGGAGCTTACACTGCCCATGACAGTCAGCTCACAGGTATGGCAGCAGAACAAGGCCAGCGTGAGCGTGAATTACGGTCCCCTCACCCTCTCACTGAAAATAGACGAGAATTTCGAGCAGCATGACAGCCGCGACAAGGATTTCGTACAGGACGACTCACACTGGCAGGCAGGCGTGGATGCTTCCCTCTGGCCCTGCTATGTGCTGAAACCGGAATCCGCCTGGAACTACGCCCTGAAAGTCGATAAAGACAACCTCCCCCTGCAGTTCAGCGTCACCAAGAAAGCATGGCCGGCCGACGATTTCCCCTTCACCCTCGAAAGCGTGCCGTTTGAATTCACCGCCGTCGGCGTACAGATACCTTCATGGGGTTACGATGAAACCGGCATGACCGATCTGCTTCCCACAAAATTCGCACCCCGCAGCACAGAAGAGACCAAACTCACACTTGTGCCGATGGGCGCCGCCCGCCTGCGCATTTCGGCCTTCCCCCGCGAAAAAGCTGAATAAGCCCCAGTTTCTATACAACTGTTATAATAAAAATTCCCCGCACGTAATTTTCAATCAGATTACATGCGGGGAATTTTTATGTCGGTTCAAGCCTCAATAATCACTTTGAAAGTCCATCCTTGCTTAGCTTGAATACGACAGGCATCGTGTACCACACCGATACAGGCTTGCCGTCTATCTTTCCGGGAATAAAATCAGGCAATGAAGAGATCACACGCAGCGCCTCATCGTCAAGCTGTTTGTCGATACTTCTCACAATCTGGGGATCAGTGACCTTTCCGTCAGCAGAGACGACGAATCTAACTACCACCCTTCCCTCTTTTCCGGCTTTCATTGCTTCCTGGGGATACTTTATGTTCATCGCCACATATCTCATCAATTCAGCCTCACCACCGGGAAAACGTGGCATCTCCTGAGCCTGCAATTGTACTTCGAGGTCTGACTTTGACTTCGGGGTCTGTTTCATTTCAGAAGCAGCCCCATTAGTGGTGATATGTATCTCACTATCCTTGAAAACTGTCATGGATGCGATCATCGCAGGATCAAGAGCCTGCATTTCGTTTACAGTGGTTTTCTTGCCATCAATATAAACAGTCATGTTCTCCAGAGATTTGTCAGCGCTGCTTTTCTCTACAGGTTTATTTGCAGCCGGGGAGATGGAAATCTTGCCGTTCACAGATTTTTCACTACCTTTGTCATCGGGGAAGGGAACCTCAGCGACAGACGCCTCATGGATAAGCGCGCCTACTGCCGGAACGTTAATGGCGACAAGCGCCACCAATACTGCGGGCACAAGCGCGATACTGCGCATACGGCGCCCGTTCGAGGGACTTTTTTTGTACATCATGTTAACACGTTTTTTAAGTTTACTATGATTGAGGCTGTTGGCAAGTGACGGGAATCTCGTGCCGACAGCCTTTTTTATCAACAACATCTGGTATGATCTCATATCCGTCCCCGCACGCATCACAGCGTCGTCGGCCTGATATTCATGCACGGTCTTGAGCTCCTCACGCATGAGCCATGCCGCAGGATTATACCATTGGAAAATGGCCACACACTGTGCGAACAGCAGATCAGACCAGTGCGACGCACGCAGGTGTTTCAGTTCATGCACAAGGATCATATCCTGGTATTCGATAAAATCCTGACGCGGCATCACCACATAACGCCACCAGCTGAACGGTGCCACACCCTTATCGTCTGTAAGTATCAGTCTGTACTTACCGTCTAATCTGACATGCTCCCCTCTTCGTACTATCCCGACGAGCCGGGCTGCTACAAGTGCCGTATGGAAAAGACAGACTACAATGCCGGCAAGATAAAGTATCAGCAACACAGCCGCCCATGAAAACGATACCGGGCTTTCCTCCACTGCATCTTCAGTGATAAAACCGACAGTCACACCATCTATGACAACCGTAGCATCCACCCTGCCGCCAAACCCGAGTGTAAACGCCGGCAAAACTATTGCCGCCACATAAATGCCCAACAGTATGGCGCGGTTGAAACCATGCTGCCTCTCACCCGAGAGCACCCACTTATATGTCAGGTACATCGCCGCCAGAATGAGTGACGAATAAAGCGAATATGCGAAAAGTTCTCCCATAAATCAGTCCTCCTTCCCCTCACGCTTGCTCTCGATAATGGATATAATCTCCTTGAGTTCATCAACGGAAATCTTCTCATCCTCCACCAGAGCGGAAACGGCATTCTTGTAACTGTTATTGAAATAGTCGCGAATCACCTCTCCGAGCGACCGCCTGCTGAAATCACTTTTCTTCGCTATCGCATAAAAACGATGGGAATTGCCGAGCTTCTCATGCCCCACATATCCTTTTTCCTCCAGAATCCGCACCAGAGTAGCCAACGTATTGAAATGCGGTTTAGGCTCCGGATATAGTTCCACCATCTCGCGCACGAAAAGCGGTCCCCTATCCCAAAGCAACTGCATTATCTCAGTTTCTTTCTCTGTCAGCATCTGTCTTTTCCTGCCTGCTTTCATTGCAATTCTTCTTAATTCCGTGTCCGCGACAATATTGTCACGACGCAAAGCTACAACTAATTTATTAATTCAACAACTAATTAATTAGTTTTGTATTGTTAATATAAGTTAAAAACGCCGATTATATCACTAGCAGAATTTCGACGATACAATCATAGCCTGAATAAATACAAAATACCGGAAAAACACAACTCGCTATTTAACAACGTCATACCTCAATCGCATCCATCAGATCGCAAAATTATTAAAAAAATAATGGGATAAAATTTGGCAAAATGAAAAAACGGTTGTAACTTTGCACTCGCAAACGGCGGGATAGCTCAGTTGGTTAGAGCGTCGGATTCATAACCCGGAGGTCTCGAGT
>CADFRV010000064.1 GCA_902836725.1 Muribaculaceae bacterium | reverse complement strand
TCAATCCTTTTCCCACGCCCGACCTCACGGTGCGGGCCTTCTACAAGCGGTCGTTCCGCATGCCGACGTTCAACGACCTCTACTACGCCGACATGGGCAACTCCAAGCTCGAGCCGGAGAGAGTGACGCAATACAACTTCGGAGCGGTGTATTCACACACCTCCCGCGGATTCGTACCGGAAGCCAGGGTGAGTGCCGACGCCTACTACAACCGCGTGTCAGACAAGATAGTGGCCTATCCCAAAGGGCAGCAGTTCCGGTGGACGATGCTCAATCTCGGACTGGTTGACATCCGTGGCATAGACCTCTCGGGACTGATAACTGTAAACCCCGCACACGAACTGTATCTGACCGTGCGCGGACAATACACCTTCCAGCGCGCCATCGACATTACCAGCCCCGCCGACAACTATTACCGCGACCAGATACCCTACATCCCGCGCCACTCCGGATCAGCAGTGGTAAACGCCACATGGAAAGAGTGGAACCTCAACTACAGCTTCATTTATGTGGGTTCCAGATACAATCAGCAGGAGAACATACGTTATAACTACACACAGCCGTGGTACACGAGCGACATCTCGGTAAGCCGCGACATAAGAATAAACCGTGTGAACCTGCGCGCACTGGTGGAAATCAACAATCTGCTGAGCCAGGACTACGACGTGATCCTCAACTACCCCATGCCAAAACGCAACTGGCGTGTCACACTCATGGTAAACATATGAACAAAATGCTCCTCCGTCTGCTGCCAGCATTCCTCGCGATCTCCGTTCTTACCGGATGCCGCGAGGACGAGGTAGTGATGCCTGCCGAATACGAGACAATTCCCGATACTCCCGCCCCCGACACATCCCTGCAGGGCATGTACCTCCTGAACGAGGGGAACATGGGCTCCAACAAATGTACCATCGACTATTACGACTTCCACACCGGAGTGTATGCCCGCAATTTCTACAGCGAACGCAATCCCGAGGTGATAAAGGAACTGGGTGATGTAGGCAACGACATAGCTGTCTACGGCTCGAAACTTTACGCCGTGATCAACTGCTCGCACAAGGTGGAGGTGATGGATGCCCACTCGGGGCGCCGCATAGGCCAGATCGATATTCCCAACTGCCGGTACATCACCTTTCATGAAGGGGACGCATATGTCAGCTCATATGTGGGCCCGGTTATGGTGGATCCCGACTCGCCCAAAGGAGCCGTGTACCGCGTCGACACACTATCGCTCGCCGTAACCGGACGTGTGGCCGTGGGCTATCAGCCGGAGGAGATGGCCGTTTCCGGCAACACGCTTTATGTGGTCAATTCGGGGGGCTACCGGCCTCCGGAATATGACAACACCATCTCTGCGATAGACCTCGGTGAGTTCAGGCAGACAGGCCAGATACCCGGGGAGATCAACATGCACCGCATCCGCCGCGACAGCGAAGGAAAATTCTGGGTGACCTCGCGCGGCGACCGCCAGACACGCCCGTCGTGCCTGCTCGTGATGGACGACAGAGACGGCGACGGCGAGCCGGAGGTCACGGACATACTGCCGGTACCCTGCTCGAATATCGCCATACATGGCGACCGGTTATACTACATCTCCTCGGAATACAGCGACTACACCGGCACAAGCACCGTGGGCTACGGTGTGATAGACACACGCACAAAAGAGGTTATATCCACCAATTTCATCACCGACGGCACGGAACGCCAGATAACGATGCCTTACGGACTGGCAGTGCATCCCGAGACAGGAGACATCTACCTCACCGATGCGAAAAACTACGTGAGCAGCGGCACACTCTACTGTTTCTCCCCCGAAGGGAAAAAGAAATGGAGCATACGCACAGGCGACATACCCGCCTCAATCTGTTTCCTCCCCGCCGCACGATAACCGCGCCGGGAGGGGTCAGAGGGTATTGTCGGAAGTCTTGTTAGCCATGCGGTAATCCTTCGGGGTCATGCCGTAGCGCTTGTCAAACTCCTTGTAGAAATGCGAGCGGTTAGAGAAACCGACCTGATAAACTATCTCCTGCACATTCAGCGAAGTGGTAAGAAGGAGCTTTACCGCATAAGCGAGGCGCCGGTTCTTGATATAATCGTTAGGTGTAGGCTGGTTAAGCATCTTGAAACGTCTGTAGACATTTCGTGAGCTTGTCTGAAGGTTCTCGGCAAGTGTCTCTATCGTTATATCGGTGTCACTCATATGAAGGTCGATATAATCATTGACTTTATCGAGGAACTCCTTGTCGTCGCGCTCCAGAAGATGGCCGTCGGCATACTCGAAAGCGCTCGCCGAGGAATTGTAGTATTCCTTGAGCGTGTCGCGGTTGCTCAACAGTCGCGCCACGATGGCCCTGAGATAGCTTATGCTGAACGGCTTGCCTACGAAAGCGTCGGCGCCAGACTCGATGCCCTCCACCTTCTCCTCGTTGCTGTTCTTGGCCGAAAGGATGACCAGGGGGATGTGCATGGTGTGGCGGTTGCTCTTTACCTGGCGCGCGAAGCTGAGACCGTCGGTACCAGGCATCATCACGTCGGTTATTATAAGATCGGGATGCCGCTGCCTGATATGCGCGAGACCCTCGGCCGCGGACTCCGCCGTGAGCACGTTGTAATCAGAGAAACTGTCTGACAGCAGGGAAAGTATCTCCTTGTTGTCATCTATCACAAGGAGAGTGTTCTCCGAATTGCTGCGTGATGAGCCGCGGACCATGGCGCTCTCGCCTCCCTGCGCCGCATCCTCGCGCCTTTCGGCGGGAATATCTGATTTCTCGGTCTTTTCACTCTGCGAGATATATTCTCCGGCGGGATCGGCCTCCTGCTTGGGCAAGGTGACTATGAAGCATGCGAACTGCCCTACCTCGCTCTCTATCTCTATCCGGCCACCGAGCAGCTTGACGATGCTGTGGCATATGGCAAGACCCAGACCGTTGCGTGCGGAAAGCCCCTTGACGGCATTCTCCTCCACGTTGTCGAGCACACTGTAGCGGTTGAAGATGCGCTCCCTGTCCTCCTGTCTGATCCCCTTGCCTGTGTTGAGCACCTCGATGCGCAGCATCCCGTCATCCGTGACTGCGGCGCGCACCTCTATGCGGCCACCTACGGGAGTGTATTTGAAGGCGTTGGAGAT
Organism: Muribaculaceae bacterium; assembly: GCA_902836725.1. GTDB lineage: Bacteria > Bacteroidota > Bacteroidia > Bacteroidales > Muribaculaceae > UBA7173. Next base: position 8,736 of record CADFRV010000064.1, on the reverse strand, counting down.
AAGGTTGTTGAGTATCTTACGGAGAGAACTGAAATCGGTGTTCCATGTTATGTCGGGGGCGATAATGCCTGAGAAATCTATGTTGTTTCTCTCGGCAAGCTCCGTAAAGGCCAATATGGTGTCGTCGCACAGCTCGGTGATATTCACCGGACGTATCTTCAGCACCTTGTGGCCGGTCTCTATACGGCGGAAATCTATCAGCTCCTGAATGAGCGTATTGAGCCTCTCCACATTGGTGCGCACAAGCCCGATGTATTTCCGTATGTAGCTGTCTGCCCCCGGATATTGCGAAATGCGCTCGCAGGGGCCGTAAATAAGTGTGAGAGGTGTGCAGAACTCATGGGTTATATTAGTGAAGAAACGCAGTTTCTCCTCATATACCTCCTCGCGGTGCTGATGCTCGAGAAGCGCCATCTCTTCGGCGCGGTTACGGCGCAGACGACGCAGGTAGACCGCCACGAAAATGCCCGCCACGCCAAGCAACAGCAAGACATAAAGCGTTTTGGCCCATGTGGAAAGATACCAGGGGGAGCGCATGTTGATTTCCAGGATATATGGAGCGCCCTCGCCGTGGGTGATGCGGTTGACATATTTTACAGCCAGACGGTATTTGCCATACCCGATCTCGTTGAAGGCGATGGTGCCGGAAGGGCCGTTGTTCACCCACTCGCGTCCGTCGAGCGAATACATGTAATAGCAATCGGCGGGATTCATGAAGTCAGGGATGGAGAAAGTGAGTGCGAACTGGCGCTGTCCCGGCTGCAGAGTCAGCACCGGGTGTCCCTCGGAACGGCTGAGATAGTCGAGTATGTTGACATTCTCCCCCGCGATGGAGAGGCGCTGAAGCGCCAGCTGCGGCCTGTACAGACTGTCAGGCGGAAGATATCCGGCAGCTTTCTGCACGGTCACAAATCCGTCGACACCACCGAAGACAAGCATCGAATCGGCATCAAAAGCCGCTCCGTCGCTGAACTCGGTGACGTTTATACCGTCGTTGCGGCTGAAAATGCGGGTACTCTCCGTGCGCGGATCGAAACAATACAGTCCGTTGTTGGTGGATATCCACAGATTGCCCCCACGGTCTTTTATTATGTCGTGAATGGTGCTGTTGATAAAACCGTTCTCAAGTCCTACATACAGCCGCTCGCCACCGGGAGACACCTTCATAAGTCCGTGCCCCGTCCCGAGCCACATTACAGTATCCTCATGCACGACAGTGAACACATCCATAACAGCGTTTGAATCGTATTTTCCGGAATAGTCGATCTGCCTGCGCAGACTGTCACCCTCGACGGCAAAAACGCCCTGTCCGCGGTTGGCGAAAAGCAGACGGCCGTCGGCGGCAGAAGTAAGGGAGAAGAAATGGTTGGAGGAGATATCGCCGCCGTCGCGTGTATATACCTTGCGCACGGTCACCACCGGCGCCGATGCCGGTCCGGAAACATCGCACTGCACCACACCGTTGCCGTCTGTAGTGAGCCACAGCGTGGAGTCGTCGCTTTCGTATATATCATGTATGTGGTTAAGCACAGGCGAGGAGCCGGCGTTATGTATCCGGCCGTCGGCATAGTTGTAATAGTCAACACCCTCGTCGGTAGCGATCCACAATATGGGGCGGGAACTGCGCGCGAAAGCGAACACGGAGTTATGGCTCAGCTGACTTCCGCTGCTTGTAAACCGCTGTACCGCCCCGGGCTTCACCTCCATGCCGGGATGAAAGCGGGGTATGCGGAGCATGCCTCCACCTTTTGTGCCGAGCCATAGCGTCTTGTCGCTGTCAAGAAACAGCGCGCGCACCGGGTTGCCGCTCATGTCATCGAAGGATGCAATACCCATCGAGCGTATTATATAAGGGCTGTCATAGCATGTGAACAGGCCGTGACAGTCTGATCCGATCCATACCACCGGCTGTGTGGCAGATTTCTCAAGGCAGAAAACGCCCGCTTTCACACCGAGATCCTCGGCATCATACTGCCCGGAACTGGTTTTCTTTATGCGGAGCACACCGTTTGCCGTAAATGATACAAAGATATCATCCGAAGCTACCCGCAGCAGGTCAGAGGGTTCGCCGCGGTGTTTGATCTCAGCGTCAAGATCAAGCACCGGAGTGAAGTCTCCCGCGCTGTCGACTTTGTAAAGCGTATTGTCATGCCCTATCACCACCGCCCCCTCGGCGTCCACACGCCCGGCCTTCACGGGACTGCCGGCGAGCACACTGTGTTTCTTCACTCCGGAAGGTATGCCGTCGGCGTCGAAAGAGAGGAGATAACGCTCTATGCCGTTCTCTCCGAGGAGGTAGAGATAATCTTCATCCACGCTGAGGAAGCATACACCGGAGTGTGTCACACCTGATTTCACCAACGGCTTGGGATCGGCGCTTCCGTCAGACCGTATCCAATAGATCACATTGTCGGTCGCGAGCACATAGAGGTTGCCGAAACGGTCGGTTCCCACCTTTTCCTGACCTTTGAAACGCTCATACGGTTTCACTTCCCCTTTGCGGGAATCCACCCGGTCAAGACCATGGTTCGTAAGCACCCACATGACCCCGCAGTTCCCGGGTATGATATTCTCTATGAGGCTTCCCGACAGTGACATGCTCGGATACATGACAGAAAAGGGGGTGGTCCTTATGCCATCCGTTATGTTTATTCCGTCAAGCGTGCCGATCCACAGGAAACCGTCGGCATCCTGTGCCATCGAAAGCAATGCGCTGCTTGAAAGGCCGTCGCCGCTCGATATGCGACGTATATTGTATGCCTGTGCGGAAAACGCCACAATCCACACCGACAGAAAAAATATGAGCGCTTTCCCGATATGCGGAAGACTCCGCCTGGGGCATATGGAATTAGACATATGACAATCTGATTGGGTATTATTCCGCAAAGATAAGAAACTAAGACAAACTTTCCCGCAAAAAACACACGAAAACAGATGTGATCTAACGAATTATTCGTTTTTTTTACATCGTCGTGCCCGAATTCTGACATATGTGTCTTATTATGACAACGATGTGCCGTAGCGCGCCAACATTCATTATTTGTCAGATACATACGGCGTGCTCCACCGGAAAATGCTAAATTTGTGTATTTAAAACAAACCAATACATTATCCTGCATGCATAAGGCACGTATCATACTCACCGGAATAGCCACCGTCGCCCTGGCAAGCGGTGCGGCACTCAATGCCGCCACAGACTTGCGGTGTGAATATCTCACGAATCCTCTCGGAATAGACGAAAAGGCTCCACGCTTCACATGGAAAGCATCAGCCGGATCGGGAAAAACGCAGGTAATCGAAGTCGCTGAATCGGAAAAGGCACTCCGCGACAGAAAATTCCTCTGGAGGTCGCAACCGCTTTCAGCCACCACGCTTTCAGCCATATACGCGGGAAAACCGCTCAAGAGCCACACCCGTTACGTATGGCGCGTCATTACCGACGGCAAAGCCTCGGAGACCGCCACATTCGAGACAGCAAAAATGCAGCCCCACGGGTGGGAGGCATCATGGATCACCGACGGCAACGACAAGGAGTTTGAGCCGGCACCGATGCTGCGCAAGGATTTCAACCTTGACCGTGTGCCCGACAATGCCCGCGCATACATCTCGGCCGCAGGCTACTATGTGCTGTACATCAACGGCAGGCGCGTGGGCGACAGCCATATGGATCCCGGGTATACACATTACGACAAGCGCAACCTCTATGCCACATACGATGTGACCCCGCTGCTCCGGAAGGGGGAGAACACCGTAGCCACCGTGCTCGGCAACGGTTTCTACAACTGCCAGAGCAAAGCCGTGTGGGATTTCGAGACAGCACGCTGGCGCAACCGCCCGTCGATGATATTCGAGCTGCGCGGAGGTGAGGAGGGGATGCCTGAGACACTCATCGCGGCATCAGACAACAGCTGGCGCACCGCCACCGGCCCCTACACATACAACAACATCTACAGCGGCGACCGCTACGACGGGCGCCTCGAACCGGAGGGGTGGATGGAACCGGGCTTCGACGCATCGGCATGGAAACCGGCCAAAGCTGTCGGCGCCCCCTCCCCGCTGCTGAAAGCCCAGGCGCTCCCGGCAATCCGCCCTGTAGAGACCATACGCCCCAAGCTGATCCAATCGTGGGGCGACACGGTGTATGTGTTCGACATGGGCAAGAACATCGCCGGAGTGGCAGGTCTGACAGCCGCCGGCGAAAGAGGCACCGCATTCAAGCTCTCCTACGGCGAGATGCTCCGTAAAGACGGACGCCTCGAGCAGGGCAACATCGACATATATTACCGCCCCGAAAAGCCTGGAGAGAAATTCCAGACCGACGAATTCATTCTCGGCGGGAAAGGGGAGCCCGAGACCTTCACCCCGATGTTCACCTACCACGGCTTCAGATATGTGGAAGTGAAATCCGACCGACCCGTAAAGCTGTCGGAGGAGAGTCTCACCGGCTACTTCATGCACACCGACGTGAAACCCGCAGGAAGTTTCTCCTGCTCGGAGCCTCTTCTTGGAAAGATACATGCCGCCACAATGCTCAGTTATCTCGGAAATATCCACAGCATACCCACCGACTGCCCCCAGCGCGAGAAAAACGGATGGACGGCAGACGCCCATGTGGCCGTTGATCTGGGACTGCTCAACTTCGACGGCATCACGTTTTACGAAAAATGGATGAACGACTTCATCGACAACCAGCGCGAGAACGGCAATATCTCGGGTATCATACCCTCCGACAGATGGGGCTACGGCGAGTGGCCCGGCCCGGTATGGGACGCCGCCCTCTTCATTATCCCCGAAGCCATATACGACTATTACGGCGACACCCGCGTAATCGAAAGGCTGTATCCCACAATGGAACGGTACTTCAAATGGGCCGCAAGCCTCGAGAAAGAGGAAGGATACCTCAACAACGGCATCGGCGACTGGCTTTCATACAGCGCGCAGACACCCACCGACTACACCGGCACGGTATATTACTACCTCGACAATGTGAAGATGGCCAAATTCGCCTCACTTCTCGGCGAGGACCCACAGCCTTACATCGAAAAGAGCCGCCGGCTCAAGGATATCATCAACAGGCGGTGGTTCAACGAAGAGAGCAACACCTATGCCACAGGCACCCAAGCGGCTCTGGGAGTGGCGCTCTATGCGGGAATAGTACCTGAGGGGAAAGAGCAGGCTGTGGCCGACGAACTGCACAAAGCCGTGGCGGCCAACGGCTACCACCTCGATTACGGACTGCTCGGCAGCAAGACAGTGCCCGCAATGCTCACCCGCTACGGATATGTGGACGACGCATACCGCATGGCGACACTCAAAGACGCCCCGTCGTGGGGTTACTGGATCGACAAGTGCGGCTACACGACACTGGCCGAGACATGGACACTCAGCCCGGAATTCCGCGACGCATCCATAAACCACGTGTTCATGGGCGACATAAGCGCATGGATGACACAGGCGCTCGCCGGCATCAACCATGACCCGGAGCATCCCGGATTCGCCAACGTGATAATCCGTCCCTACTTCCCCGACGGACTGTACCGGGCCGAGGGAAAATACGACTCCGTGCGAGGCACCATCGTAAGCCGATGGGTAAGGAAAGGTGATGAAGTAACGCTCACAGTCACCATTCCCGGCGCCACCACCGCCACTGTATTCGCTCCCGAACCACAGACCGTAGGCTCAGGCACCCACACATTCAAGTTCAGCATCTGACAACCCGGTCACAGACTTACCTCGAATTAAATACCAGACATGAGACTACAACTGTTAACCGCCATGCTCTGCCTCGCCGCATCCCTGTGCGGCGCGCACACTACACCGCTTGAAAAGGGACTTGAAGGGAGAACCGCCGACAACACGGCAATCTCCCGGAAATACATAACCCCGCTCCGCCTCATTCCCCTGCCGGCCGATCTCGCTTCCGGCGTGGAGAATGCCGAAGCACTGCTCGGAAGTTTCGACGGGCAGCTGACCACAGGCACCCCCGACCTGTGCGTGCTTTCCACCACCGACGGCAAACATGCCTCCATACTGCTCGACTTCGGGAAAGAGCTGCATGGAAGCGTGGAATTTGCGGCTCCGATCCGCCCCTCGCAGCAGGCGCTGAAAATACGTGTGCGCATGGGAGAATCGGTAAGCGAGGCCATGAGCGACGCGGAAGCCCCGGGATCCACAGCCACCAACCAGCATTCGTTGCGTGACTTCACCGTGGCGCTCCCCTGGCTCGGCACATTTGAGACAGGCAATTCAGGATTCCGGTTCGTGCGCGTAGACCTGCTCGACGACAACGCCGTGCTCCCCCTCAAATCGGTGCGTGCAGTACTCAAATACCGCGATCTCCCCTATCTGGGATCGTTCCGCTGCAGCGACAGCCGCCTCAATGACATATGGGACACCGGAGCCTACACCGTACACCTGAACATGCAGGATTATCTCTGGGACGGTGTGAAGCGCGACCGGCTTGTGTGGGTAGGCGACATGCATCCCGAGGTAATGACCATCGCGAGTGTGTTCGGAGACATCGGCGTGGTGCGCAAAAGCCTTGATTTCGCACGCGACAACGCCCCGTTGCCCTCATGGATGAACGGCATCGCCGCATACTCCATGTGGTGGGTGCTCATACACCGCGACCTGTACATGTATGGCGGCGACCTGTCATATCTCAACAGCCAGCGCGAGTACATGAAAGGACTTTTCAAGGTGCTTGCAGCCGCCACAGACGGCAACCGAGAGAACCTGCAAGGGGGACAACGGCTTCTGGACTGGCCTACTTCGGAGATGCCTGAAGTGATACATGCCGGCTATCAGGCACTGATGGTAATGGCGATGGAAGCGGGAGCGCAGATCGGCGAATGGACCGGCGACAAGGAGATGCGCGAACTGTGCGCATCCACGGCCGGGAAACTGCGCCGGCACAATCCCGGATCATGCGGGAGCAAACAGGGGGCGGCAATGCTCGTACTCGCCAAGATGGCCGAAAAGCCCCAGAAAGAGTGTGACATAATAGCCAAGAACGGCGCCGACGGATTTTCAACATTTTTCGGCTACTACATGCTGCGCGCCCTGGCCGAGGGGGGACGGTTCGAGGAGGCCATGCAGATCATGTCGGACTACTGGGGAGCGATGCTCGACCTCGGTGCCACCACCTTCTGGGAAGATCTGAACTATGCCGAGGCGCTCAAAGCCGCCCGCATAGACGAACAGGTGCCTGACGGCGCATATGACTACCACGCTTCATCGGGAGCCTACTGCTACAAGGGACACCGCCACAGCTTCTGCCACGGATGGGCCTCGGGGCCTACATCATGGCTGTCGCAATATGTGCTCGGGATAACCCCGCTCGAACCGGGTTGCCGGAAAGTGGCCATAAAACCGCATCTGGGGAAACTGGAATGGGCGGAAGGGAGCTTCCCTACCCCCTACGGTGTGATACGCGTGAAGCACAGCCGCGATGCCGGAGGAAAAGTGTCGACGCAATATGACGCTCCAGCAGGAGTCGAGGTAGTCCTCTGACAGAATCAACCGCGATCTTCCTTCCGCTCAAAAAACGTGCGGGCAACCATAGCGGCGGCACGGCGCAGATTGCGCTCTGCCGCCGTTTTCTTCATGGCCTCGGTAAGAGGCATACCGGGAGGTACGATACATACCACATCGGCAAAACCGGCAGACATGAGGCGGTCCCTGTCGGCCACACCACCTGCAAGCGCTATGACCGGCACACCCTTCCGCATACCCGCTTCCAGCACACCGTATGGCGCCTTTCCCGAAAGGGTCTGGGCGTCGATATGCCCTTCGCCGGTAATGATAAGGGAGGCATCGGAAACAATGCTGTCGAAACCGGTCAGCCGCAATGCCGTGGCTATGCCCGGCACCATCTCCGCATTGAAAAACGCCATGAAAGCCGCGGCGGTGCCACCCGCGGCACCTGCCCCCGACATGGAGGCTATATCTTTCCCTGTAATGTCGTGCAGACATTCCCCGTAACGGGCCAACGCCCTGTCAAGAAGAGCGACATCGCTTTCCGACGCCCCTTTCTGGGGGCCGAATATGGCCGACGCTCCGCAGGGGCCTGTCAACGGATTGTCCACATCGCACAGAACCGTAAAGCGGCACCGCATTATGTCTTCTCTCGCCGATGAGGTATCTATGGAGTATAGACGCGCCAACGGCGCTCCCCCCTCGGGAAGCTCGTTTCCCTCACTGTCGAGAAACCGCACGCCCAACGCACGCAGCAGCCCCGTGCCCCCGTCGTTGGTGGCGCTTCCGCCAAGCCCTATGATGAAACTGCGGCATCCGCGGGAATATGCATCGGCAATAAGTTCGCCAGTACCTCGTGTGGTAGCCGTGAGCGGATCCCTCTCCGACGGTGCCAGCAGCGGCAGACCGCTCGCCTGCGCCAGCTCTATCACGGCGCTCTCCACCGTCTGGCCGTGCGGCCTGACCACCGCATACCGTGCATCGGCGGGGCGCCCGAGAGGACCGGTCACCCTGACGGTGACATATCTTCCTCCGAGCGCCCCGGCAATCATTTCCACAGTACCTTCCCCACCGTCGGCCACAGGCACGCAGACCGTCTGCACACCACCGGCCGAGGCGAGCACACCGCTCGCCACGGCAGAGGATGCCTCAGCCGCCGTCAGCGATCCTTTGAAAGAATCGCACGCCACCACCACCTTTCTGTTTTCTGTCAAACTGTCAATCTTTGGTAAGATCAAGCACCACGTTGTCTTTCCCCTT